>NZ_JBHTTU010000001.1:294899-321396 GCF_042794375.1 Kitasatospora sp. NPDC056531
CCTTCTGTTCAACACACCGCCCCCCTCCCCCAATCATTCCCCCCCCATCCGTCGTCCTTTCACGGTGAGTGGGCGGGTCCGGCAGCCCCCCCTTCCCCCCCCCCCACGCAGCCGACCTCATGATCCAGCTCCAGACGGCTCATGCCACCCCGTCCGCTCACGCATCGCTCACGCATCGGCAAGGCCTCGACCACGCCATAGGTCAACTCCGTCTGAGCCAGTCAGCGCGACGTTGTTCGGTCGGCCGACCGACCGCGGTTCCTGCGCGGACGCCAGCGCAATCGGACGCTGGCGCACCTATCGCACGTTGGCTGCCAGGTAGTGCGCCGCAAACCCAGCCGCCCGGGATCCAAAGCCGCATCAACCGCCCTCGAGCTGAAGTTCAAGGCGCCCAGGCAGGCCAAACATCACCACGTCTGCTTCCGCATCGGACTACGTGCGCCGATCCACACCCTGCGCTACATCCACCGCCTCACGGCGCTCGCGAAGCGGTGGGCTTGGGCAAGTGGTGGCATCCGACCCGAGATGCGCGGCGGTGCCGGTGAGCAAACTTAACCAACTCCCTGACACGCCTGCAGCCAGTCGACTACGCTCTGCAACACCACAACAACAAGGAGATCAAGGTGCGAATCGAGTCAATCACAGCGGCTGGATTTCGCAGCATCCGCAATGCATCCCTAAATGAGTGCGGAGAGCTGAATGTACTCATTGGGAAAAATAATTCAGGGAAGTCCAATATTCTTGCAGCAATTCAGACTTTCTTTGAATTCTTTACCCTGGAGGGCAGGGTTGCGACGCCTTCCCCACGCCTGAATAGCGATAACGACTGGCACCAGAAGGACATTGGCGGTCAGATTAATATATCTGCCACGCTCGACCTCACCCCTGAGGAGCTAGACGAGCTCAAGGAGTCTATCGCCACCGAGGCACCCCAGGTCCGAAACGCCCTTTTGAGTGCCGATCTCACCAGTTTTATTACAGTTGAGCTGAGTTTCACGCCACCCCCTAGAACTGTCGGCTACATTTCCCTAATCCGATTCGGCGGCCCGAGCGACAGGGATGCGGGAATCATCTACTCGGCTCGCACAGATTCCGCCACTCAGATTGCAGAGAACCTCACCATTCTCGAAGAGTCGGCCGAAATAATTGAACTAATCGACCGAATTTCAACGGATGTTGACGAGGACTATTGGAGGAGACTAAGGGATTACGGGCAAATCCCCGGAAGTGCGCGCTACGCTCCGACAAGAATGCCCGACACCCTTCGCACCATGGCTCGATCCGCCCCAAATTTGAAGGAATTCCAGGCCTCGTGCAGGGATTACTATGATCGCCTAACTGAGCGCATCGATGCAGTCGGTCGCCAGGAGCTGGACGCTCCAGTCCAGACATTCTCGGGCAGCGCAACCGTTATTCCAGAATATGTCACCTCCGTGGTCAGGAAGATCGCGGAGCTAAGAGTGCATAGCCTGTCCGAGCAGCGCAACCCGATCGGCCAGAAAGAAGCGAGCCGCATCCTTAAGCTTAAGACCAGCCGAGGACAGGGTGACGTTCTTAGGGGAATTCAGTCCGTAGTCGCCGGCCTCCTCGGCGTTCAAATCGATGCTTTTAGTTCGGATACGCCCCAGCCGTCTCGACAGACCCGTACTGTTCGGCCTGATGGGATTCCAGCTGAACTCGACGTTGATGACTTCCTTGTCCAGTTGAATGGGTCAGGAATTCGTGAATCACTTCGCTTGATCCTCGACCGAGAGTTCGAACGTCCCGACGTTCTCTTGGTTGAAGAACCGGAGGTCCATCTGCATCCGGCGCTTGAGATTGCTCTCATGCAGTACCTCAAGACGATAAGCAGCGAATGCCAAGTCTTTCTGACGACGCACTCGACCAATTTCCTCGATGTCGGGTCTCTGAAGAATGTCTATTTGATCCGCAAAGAAGCGGAGACGTCTATTCAGCGGGTCGACGTCGATGAAGCCGAGTCTTCCATTCCCGAGGAGCTCGGCTTGCGGCTAAGCTCGCTCTTCATGTTCGACAGGCTCGCCTTTGTTGAGGGGCCGTCAGACGAGCAGATCTTGCGCATCTTTGCCGAGAAACTGGGAATTAACTTTGCTCAGGCTTCGTTGGGATTCGTAACCACTGGCGGGGCTAGAAACTTCACGCACTTCGCAACAAGTTCCACTCTGTCTTTCTTGCGCAAAAGGAACGTGCGGACGCTATTCATTCTTGACAGAGACGAGCGCAACGCCCGGGACCTGGAGATAATGCGAGAAAAGGTTGAGGGACTTAGCGAGGTTCGCCTCCTTGACCGGCGAGAGCTTGAGAACTACCTTGTCTGCCCGACTGCCCTAGCTCGCTATATTGCAATTAAGTCGGGAGGCAAACACAACCCATCGGCAGATCAAGTCGCGGCCGAAATTGACAATGCTTGCGATGATCTCTTCATCGTAGCGGTGGAGCGGCGAGTACTGAAGCATGCATGCCGGCCCATCATCCCAAACAGGGAATCCGTCCTGCGGCGCGGAAGCCTGGAATTTGAGACTGCACTGAGGGCCGAGCTTGAGTCCACGAAGGAGAAGCTCGACTCTCTCCTTGCCGAGCTCTCTGATGTGATCGCTACAGAGAACTCAAACGTTCAGGCTGACTGGGACCGCAAGTCGCACCTGGTACCTGGGGATGAGATCATCGACAGGGTCTTCTCTCGCTATGGAATGCGATTCGGAAAGAAACGCGATGCCGTTGAGATTGCCCAAATAATGACCCGGGATGAAATCCCAGCCGACATCCGAGAAACGATTGCGAACCTCGTCATCTAATCCTCCCGGTCTAATGAGTTGAGATACGTGAAGGACTGCGAGCTGAACAACACCGAGAGGAGCGTGCGGGAGCGGATCCGGCTGTAGGCCCAGGGCTGTTTCAAAGCGATGCCCACGGCTGCAGGCCGGAAACCGCTTCGGACACGGAATAGAAGACCCAGGACATCGAAAGTGTCCGTGTGGTCGGTGGATCGCTGACGCAAGGCATGGCGGAAGCGCGGCAAATCTGGCGTTTCATCGAAGGGATCGCCACGCCGCCCAAGGCTGCGTGGGTAGCAGATCGCCCGGCTAAGAAGGAGTGGGAGCGCGAGCCTCCCGCCCATGGGATGGGACCTCGCGCGAGTCAAGACGTTGATCGGCCTGTTGTTACACGTCCCCTACACGGTCAAGGACACTTGGCAGCTGGTTACCGTGAGTCGTCGGATCAAGCAGGTCCAGTACCGCCCAAAACCGCTCGCCGGCTGTCTCGTCAAGACGGGTCTGACCACGGACGACTGATCTACATTGCGAGTACAATTTCAGCCGCACGGCCGTAAAGGACCTTAGAACCTACGGCCGGCACGCCAAAACTCCACCAAGACACCTAATTTTAAAAGCGCCTTCGTCCAGTATGGCGGCAGCAGCGATCTCGGCTGCTCGGCTGACGGTCTCGTGGAACGGGACACCGCATTGGTCGGCCCACGCCTCGTAGGAGGCAAGGTGGGCAACGATTGGCGCGGGGTCGGTGATCTCAATGGTGCCGGGCAGTTCTCGGACCCGAATGTCGTTGAACGCAGTTCCGAGGTAGCCGGGGGCCTTCTCCAGGGAGAAGCGGGAGCTGAGGGAGACCCGCGCCGGCCCCCCGGGGATCCCGAGGACGTCGCCTGCGGCCCGGGCCCAGAGCTGGTCCAACTCTTGCTTGTCAGTGTCGCTGTTGGTCGAGGCGATGAGCACTCCGCCAGACCGGAGGATGCGGGCCAGTTCCTTGATCGTGGCCTCGATATCGCTGACGTGGTACAGCATGTGCAGGGCCAACACGGCGTCGGCGCTTTCGTCGGCGAAGGGCAAGGCCTGGGCATCGGCTACCAAGACCGGCTTCTCGACCTCGGCAAGGATGCCCGCCGAAATGTCCATCCCGACGACCTGAAGGTCTGGGCGGTCCTTGTGCAGGCGGCTGACGAACTTGCCGTTGCCGCAACCGACGTCGAGGACGGTTCCCGTGGTGCCGGCCAGCTCTTCGGCGACGATCCCGGGCAAGTCGTACTGCGGCTGTTGCCAGCGGTAGATCGACTGGCGGGCGGCCAGGTGGCGCCCGTCAACGTAGGCGCTGTTCGCGAGGATCGCTTTGTCGGCGACTGCGGCGTCCTGCTGTGCGGTGTTGCTCGTCACTGTGGCAGCTCCGGAGGGTTCGTGAGTGCGGGTCGAGAGCAGGCTTCTCTGACATTCTCACGGAGACCCAGGACGATCGGGGAGCCTGCGTAGGCGGGCTCGGCAAGACGGGTGCTCAGCGCCCGAAGGCGGCTGGAAATGCTCGCTGTTCGCCGGTCCGGTGCGGCGTCCAGCACCACCGAGAGCTTCTCCTGCACGCCGTCGAGGTCGCCGTGGGCGAGGTGGGCGTTGGCGAGGTCAAGGCGGGCCGCCAGCAGGTCACCGGAGGACTGTTCCTGCTGCGGTGCGGACTCGTACAGGGCGATGGCCCTGGAGGACGCCTCGATGGCGCGGTTCACGTGACGCTGGCGGCCCAGGGCAAGGAGGGCGGTGCCGGCGTAGGTCCACTGCTTGGCCTCGGGAAACGTGAACACACCGGGAAGATCCACGGCGGCTACTGTGCTCCGCGCCGCCGCGGCCGCTTCTACGGCTCGTAGCGCGCTCGCGGTGTCGCCGAGTGCGGCGGTGGCCCGCGCTTCGAGGCTGAGCAGACGAGCTGCGATCGTCCCGCTGTCCGCGTACGGCAGTCCGGCTCTGGCCAGCTCGGCGGCTTGGCAGTGGTCCTGCTGCCAGTAGGCGATCAGGGACTGGACGGATCGGATCCAGGCCCGGAGTCCGTTGTGGCCGGCTGACTCCGCGCAGCGCCAAGCCGTTCGCGAATGCGTAGTCGCAGCCGCGTACTGGCCGAGGTCGAGGGCGACATGGGTGGCCAGGCCACAGAGGCGTCCGGCCTGCAGGTAGAGATGGCTTGCCTGGTAAGGATGTTGGCGGCCACGGAGTAAGTCGAACACTCCTCGCCGGAGGGTTCCGATGTCGTGGAAGAGCTCGGACACCGGCTTGCTCACGTAGTCCCCTGCCAGCCTCGCGATGTCCGCGTCGATCTGTTCAAGCAGCGTGTCGTCCACGTTGGACGCGCTCGCGAAGCGGAGGAAGAGCGCGGACTCTGCCGAGTCGGCTGCCACGGCCACTACGAGATCGTCGTCGTGGTCCGTGCGCCGGGCAGGCACAGGAGGCGAGGCGTCGCCGACGCTGCTGGGCGGTGGGACTGCTTCGGCGGCTGCAGAGGGCACTGCCAGCAGGTCGGCCAACTGGTCGACCGAGAGGTCCAGGGCGCGGGCGAGCTTCGGCCGCATCCAGGGCTGCGGGGCTCCCCTGCCGCTCTCCCATCGCCCCACGGTCGTACGGTCCACATCGAGGGCTTCAGCCAAGGATTCCTGGGTGTGACCAACCGCCTCCCTGCGCTGGATCAGCCGGGACCTCCTGGATGCCATTCCGCGTCCTCCAGAGGTACGTCAGTTCGTCTGCAGTCGCAACAGGCCAGGTCATGCCCGGGTTTGCAGCACGGATGCCTCGTTGCCGCCTCAATTCTGCTCTGGTTCACCCGCGTTGGAGGCGGTTCTGTAGATACCTGCCGGGTGAATCCCGGCGCGAATCGGCCCGCTGCCGACCTCGTCCCGGTGAAAGGTCCGCGCTCATGTCCGTCGCCACCCGCCAAGCCATCACCCCCGCCCCGTTCGGCTTTCGCGTGCTGCCCAGTGCCGAGGCCGTGCCGGACGCCCGGCGGCGGGTGATACAGATCGTGCGCGGTTGGGGCCTGCCGCTCGCGGAGGACGCGCTCCGCGATGTCGAGTTGCTGTCCAGCGAGCTGATCACCAACGCCGTGTCTCACACCCACGCCCCATGCGTCGTATGCGTGTCCTGGGACGGTGACCGGCTGCGCGTCGAGGTGACGGACGCCGGCCACGAACTGCCGGCTGCCTGCGGGATCGATCTCGACGCCACCGACGGGCGAGGGCTGTTCCTGGTGGCAGCGCTCGCGACGAACTGGGGCGCCGAGCCGGACCCCGCCGGCAAGCGGATCTGGTTCGAGGTCGGCACCACCGCCGCCGTCTCGGGCGACGAGCGACTCACCGCGCTGGTGAGGGCCGCGGCCCCGAAGGCACGGGACGTCCTCCCGACCAGTGCCTGACAAGACTTCCTCCCGCTCCGACGCGGGCTTGGGGGGATTCAGGTGGCCGCGCTGGTCAACAGCCGCGCGGCACAAGCACCTGAGGTTCCTTGCCAGCGGCTTGCCCCGGCAACGGATCCATCGCTGCACCCACGACGGGGCTGGGCAGTCAGCCCGTCCCATGAAACCGAAGGAGTGCTTCATGCCCGAGAACCTGACGACCGGCACCGAGCTGGAGGGCGACGGCCTGCTGGTCGCCCGTACGAAGGTCGCCGCGGCCCGCTCGCGTGGCGAGCAGCCGTCGGACGGCGGCTCCACCGGCCGCACCGACACCAACGACTGAGGGCTGCATCACGATGACCGCCGAGCACTTCTCGGTGGTTGAGCGTCTGGGCGGGGATGACTTCCTCGCCCAGACGCTCGGCCGCAGCTTCAAGGTCGCACGCGGTGAAGCCGCGTCAATCGCCGGATTGATGAGCTGGGATGACCTCAACGCCATCCTGACCCACCACCGGTTCGAAGCCCCTCGCCTCCGCCTCGCCGCCAACGGGGAGCAGGTGCCCGCGCACACCTACTCCCGGCCGATCGCCACCCGTCGCAGCACCGTCTGGCACCAGCTCCAGCCCTCCGAGTTGCACCAACGTCTCGCTGAGGGTGCCACGCTGGTCCTGGATGCCGTCGACGAACTCCACCCCGGCATCGGCACTCTGGCCAGCCAACTGGAGCGCTGGCTGCGGACCGGCGTCCAGGTCAACCTGTACGCCTCCTGGACCGACACCGAGGGCTTCGGCGTCCACTGGGACGATCACGACGTGGTCGTTGTCCAGCTCGACGGCGCGAAGCGCTGGCGAATCTACGGCCCCACCCGCACGGTACCGATGCACCGCGATGTCGAGACGCCCGAGCCGCCGCCCGAAGTGCCCGTCGCCGATCTGGTTCTCACCGCCGGCGATGTGCTCTACCTGCCCCGGGGCTGGTGGCACGCCGTCGCCGCCTCCGAGGGCGAGCACTCGCTGCATGTCACGTGCGGGCTGCAGAGCACAACGGGCGCCGATCTGATCACCTGGCTGTCGGAGATGTTGCGCGCCCACGAAGCCGTCCGGGCGGACATTCCACGCCTCGGGACCGCCGAGGAGCAACGCGCCTTCCTCGACACGATCGGCAAGCTCATCGCGACCGAATTGGAGAGCGATGACCTGATCGCCCGCTTCTCCTCCGCCCGCGACGCCACCGAGCGAGCCCGGCTCGCACCGTCGTTGCCCCACATCACGGCGGCCCCACCGGATGCCGACCTGCAGGTACGCCTGGTCACCACGCGGCCCGCGCTCGTAGCCGCACCCGACGGCACCGCCCGGCTGACCGCAGGCGGCGAGGAGTGGACGTTTTCCGCCAAGGCCGAGCCGATGCTCGCGCTCCTCGCCGACGGGGAACCTCACCGGCTGGCCGATCTCGCGCAGGCCGCAGGCATTACCCTCGCGCAGGCGGCCGGTGTCGTGACGGAGCTGGTCGACGGCCAGGCCGCAGCGATCGGAGGTGCACGATGACGGCCCGGTTGGGCCTCGGCACTTACCGCTGTCTCGATGTGGCCGAGGCTGCGGTGAGGGCCGCTTCCCGGGGCGCTGACTGGGTGGACACCGCGCCCAACTACGAGGGTGGTCGGGCGGAGGCGGCACTGGCCCTCGTTCTGGCGGCGTATCCGGATCTTCGCGTCTCCACAAAGGTGGGTTTCGTCCCTCCCAGTGCCAGGCGGATCGGCGTGCGCGCCGGTGCGCTGTCCGCCGGTGAAGCCAAGCGCGGGCACTGCCTGGCACCGGACTACATCGCCTGGCAGGTCGCCCGTAGCAGGCGCATGCTCGGCCGCATCCCCGACGTGGTGTTTCTGCACAACCCGGAACACGACTGCCAGGAAGACGAGTTCGCTGACCGGCTCTACTCCGCGTTCCTCGCCTTGGAGGAGGCGTGCAGCCAGCGCGTCATCAGTTCCTACGGAGTGGCTACCTGGCGCGGTTTCAGCAGCGGGCTCTTCGACGTGTCTGCCCTGCTCGAACTCGCGACCAAGGCCGGCGGCCCGCAGCACCACCTGCGGGCGATCCAACTCCCCATCTCCCTCGTCCACCTCGGCGCCGTCGCCCAGGCCCTCGACGGACACGGCCCGCTGGTCGATGCCTTGGAGGCGGGACTGGAGGTGTTCGCCTCCGCCCCGCTCCACGGTGGCGAGATCCCCGGCATCGTGACCCGTGAGCTGATCGACCTGATCAGCCCTGGCAGCACGCCCGCGCAGGCTGCCCTCGCCGTCGTCGCCTCGACCACCGGAGTGAAACGCGTGCTTCTGTCGACGGGGAATCCGGAACACTGGACGCAGGCCGCCGATGCCGTCGGCCGTCCGCCGTTGTCTCCGGACGTGCTGCGAAGGGTCGTTGATGTACTCGGAACCTGAGCCGGACATCGCCGAGCGGATGCGCGGGATGCACGCCACAGCCGCAACAGCGCTCGACGCGACGCCGATCGGCTCGCGCGAAGCGTGGGGCTGGCGTGGGCGTACCCTCAGCCGCCCGGTTGCCACGGCGTCCGGCGAGGGCTGGCTCCGCCTGGTGTCCGCCCCGGCCGACAAGGCCGGCGGAAAGCTCTGGGAAGGACCGCAGGAGGCAGAACGGCTCATGCCTCCTGCGGTACCCAGGCCGCGCCTGCGGGAGCGGCGTACCTGGACCGAGGGCGAGCACGGCTACCTGGCAGAGCTGTACGACAAGATCACCATTTCCACCATCACCACCCACGAGCCGATCCTCCGGGAGGCGCCCGACCTGGACGACGCCTGGTGGGACGGGCTCAGCACTGCTCTCGACGCCATCGCCGCTGTCCCCAGCGACCGGGTGGCGGTCCGTCAGGAGTACCTGGACCGTGCCATGCCGCAGTACCTCGGCATCTCGATCGACACCAAGGCGCCCGCCTGGATGACCGCTCACGGCGATCTGCACTGGGCCAACCTGACAGGTCCGGCCCTCACGGTCCTCGACTGGGAGGGCTGGGGCGCCGCGCCCGCCGGGTACGACGCAGCGCTGCTGTACTCCTACAGCCTCCTCGTGCCCGAGACCGCCGCCCAGGTCCGCAGCCGCCTCGGGCACGTCCTCGACACACCGACCGGACGATTCGCCGAACTCGTCGTCATCACCGAACTTCTGCAGACCATCACACGAGGCGACAACCTGGACCTGGAGGGGGTCCTACGGTCCAGGCTCTCGGCGCTCACCAGATGACAGCACCCCTACCGGCTGGCATGTACGGCACCGCCGTTGCCGGTCTTGGAGTCCGAATTCATAGATAAGGCACTCCAATGCGGTCTCAGAACCGCTCCAGGCGCCGCTCTGTGCAGTCGTAGCAAAGGCCAATGTCGCTGTCGGTCAGGGTGCCGCACCCGTCAGCGCAGGCGAACATGCCGGCGAGGCTCTGTGCGCAGTTGAAGCAGAAGTCGTCGTCCTGGTCCGGTGTCGCGGCCAGGTGGGTACCGCGGACCACCGCCTCCAGGTCGCACTTTGGGCAGGTGAACACCGGATCGGGCCCACCTTCCTTGATCGCGTCGTACCAGGACATGCCCAGGACCATGTCGGCGTAGTCCCCGGCCGCTTCCTCCGGCTCCCAAATCTTGCCGCATAGCAGGCATTCGACGGCATCCTCGCCGGTGGCCAGCATCGCGGTCCGCCCGCAGTCAGGGCACTGGACCGTTCGATCTGCAGCAGCTCTTAGCTCGGGCTCGATGCGCTTCATCCTGGCCTCGACCAGAGCCTTTATGCCGATGAGCGCGTCGCGGACCTCTTCCATCTCTTGGTCCACGTGGACCGCCTCATCGCCATCGAGGCCAGGACGTAGGTATCGCTGGACGAAGTCGAGCAGAAAGTCGAGGACCGTTGCTGTGCGGGCTTCGATCGCGAGCGCGGTTTCAGTGAGGCCGAAGTGCTGGAGTCGGTTGCGCTGCTTGGCGAGCATGGTGATCTCGCTCTTGACCGCAGGCGGGATATCCACGTCGGTCTGCTGTCGCAGGCGCTTGATGACGTCGTCGATGCCGCAGCTTTGAAAGTCCCCGCGCTCGTATGCCGCCTGGTCAGCGTCTTGCGGCTTCATCCACACCTGCCGCCAGTCGTGCTGGACGAGCCGCGCCTTCAGAAGCACTTCGGTGGCGGCTTGGAGATGGAGTACGGCGTACTTCAGGTCGCGGGGGTGAGGGGTACCACCGAGGTGGTCCATGACGTTGGCCAGGTAATCCATGCCGTTGGCGACCGGTGGGAAGTGTACGTCCTTAGTGCCGCTCACGCTCAGCTCCATCGCCCTGACCATTGCCGCCGGATGGCCGTTGTTACGGGATACGCCGCAGCTGAACCATCCAGCCGCAGCCTGTCCACCTCGTCAGAATTCACCGCCGAGCGTACAGGCCAGATCCGCGAGCGCGCGGGGCATTCTGCATGGCTACCAGCTGGTTGGCTCGGCCTCGCACCCCTGGGCGGGGCCGAGTACGCGCGGCGACCGTAGGACCGTCGTACGCGACAGCTTGCTCCGCCCCCAGGGCGCGGGCCGGGTAAGGATGACTTACTCCACAACTTGCTCCGCCTGCGGCAACCGTCCGGCCACTCCCATCAGCCTGTCCGTCGCGGTGCTCCTGGACGACAGGACGGCGTTGCAGTCGTCCCACTCGTTGCATGGCTGGTCAGGGTGGTACGGGTGGTGATCCAGGGACGGTAGGACTCGTTGCGGGGAAGCGACCCGTCCCCGCCCTGAGCTGGGCGGGGACGGGTGGTACGAGTGGTGGTGGGTCAGGTGCCAGTGGCGGATTGCTCGGCGGGCTCCGCGCAGTAGCGGCTCCAGGGGTCGAGGAAGCTGTTTCGGGTGAAGCCCTTGCGTTGGGTGTCGCGGTCGAAGCGGATGTTCGCCGAGCCGATGCCATAGTCCTTGAGCAGGAGTTGCAGGCCGCGCGCAGTCAGGCCGTTGATGCCGTGCTCGGCCCAGGGCGCCTCGCTGTCGGCGTTCAGGGCGGTCAGAAGGTGCTCGGTGGACAGGGCGTCCGGGTTGCCGCCAGCGGCGAAGACGCGCCGGATGTCGGCCAGAATCCTGGTCTTCAGGCCGCCGTCCTCGTCCTGCCCGGACTCGTGTGAGGTCATAGCTCGGCAGGCCGCTCGGGCACGGGCGGGCCAGTCGCCACCGGCGAGGTCGGCAACCGACACCAGGGGCTCCCAGGTGTCGGCCGCACGGTCCTCAACCGGCATCGGCGGCTCCATGTCGGCTGCCGTGTCAGTCAGAGGCGCCAGCCAGGCTCGAAGGCCGTTGCGGGTGCGGTGCAGGGCTGGGGTGTCCCGCTTGGAGCGGAACGCGGCGACCTGCTCGCCCGGTGCGCGGCGGCGCATGCGGATGACCACCGAGCGGTCCATGATCGTGTCCGGGAGGTCACCGATACCGGCCAGGGCCGCCATGGCGAAGGTGGGGAACTTCATCGGCTTGTGGTCGGGTCCGGACACCCGCAACGTGGGCCGGTTGCGCTGGTGACCGGCGTTGAGCAGGCCGCGCAGGTCCTCGTTCTTCTCCGCTGCCTTGATGCTGCTGAACAGGGTGTCCGCCTCGTCCACCAGCAGGGTCGGCGGCTTGTCGGTGATCGACCGGAAGATCGCGGCCGGGGTGGCGTTGACCGTGATCAGCGGGTCGTGGACCGTCTCGGTGATCACGTCGAGCAGCCGGGACTTCCCGCACCGCTTGGCCGGGCCGATCACCGCCAGACGCGGGGCGTGCTGCCACGCGGGCTGCAGGTGCGTAGCGGCCACCCACAGGGTCACCGCGTCCAGCGCGTGGGCGGACGGCAGGATGACGAACCGAGCGATGGCTGACCGTAGTTCGGACAGCAGTTCCGCGCCCGGGGTGGGTGGGCTGACCGGACTGACCGGGTCAGTGACCGGCTCGGTGGTGACCCGGTCGGTCAGGGCACCGGGCTCCCGGTCGGTCAGTACGTCGTTCTGACCGACCGCCGGTCGGCAGTGACCGGGTTGACCGGGGACGGCAACGGCGGGCCAGCCCTCCGCCGGGTCTCCCGACGCAGTCTGGCGGGAAGTAGAGTTCACGGTGAAGCTCCTCGCTGGTGCGCACGACCTCGACCGTCGCGCTGCCACCGGTTGAACTGATTCGCTGATCTGGGGACTTCGCCCGGCCCTCGGTGTTCGTAGCACCGAGGGCCATCGCGTTCCCGGCCTGCCGAGCCGACGAGCCGACGAGCCGACTTGAATCAACTCGCAGGCTGGTGGAGTCCGTTGCGCCGGTTTGCGACCGGCGGGCGACGCGACGATACGGCCGCCCTGACGGAAGATCCACTGCTCCGGTGGCAGTCCTCTCACGGCAGACAAGCTCGTGGCCCGACCTGTGGCCTTGTCGTCACGCAGCCGCACCGTCCGGCGCGACGTCGATGCCCAGCAGCCGCAGGAGGTCTGCGGTGATCACCCGGTACTTCTTGCCCAGCCGCAGCACGCGGCACGGGTAGGCGTCCCGCCGCGCCAGTTCGTAGCCCTTGCTGCGGCCAAGGCCGATCGCGCGGTTGGCGGTGTCCAGGTCGATGACGGCCGGCAACGCGAGCAATTCCGCCCGGCTCATGCCCATGAGCTCCTGGTTGCCCGTCTCAGTTCGCACAGCTGTCTCCATTCACAGGGGTCGAGCCCCGGTCGGCGGCCCCGGCAAGTCCGGGATCGAGGAGCAGCTTGCACCGCAATAAAGTGTCGATATGACACACGACGAAGTGGAATCTTGGTCGACGCAGGTCGCGAGAACCGTGATCGCCGAGGTTCGCAGGTGCCGGAAGGAGCTGGGTATGACCGCGCAGGACCTGGCCGACGCCTGTGACGAGCTGGGCCACCCCATCCCGCGCAACGTCATCGCGAACTGGGAGTCCGGGCGCCGGCTGACCCTCACCGTCCCGGAGCTGCTCGTGCTTGCCAAGGCAGTCGACACGCCGCCGGCCGCCCTGGTCTTCCCGCTCGGCGGAAGCACCAACGTGGACTGCCTCCCGCACGAGAGCCGAGACCGGTGGACAGCGTTCAGCTGGTTCACCGGCGAGGACCTGGACTTCGGCGACGCGGCCGTGTTTCGCGAGTACGCGGGCGTCGAGCACCGCATCCGGACCGGGCACCACGACGCCTGGCAGCTCCAGTTCTCCGGCGCGAGGGAGGTCTGGCCGCACGGCGCCGAAGCCAAGTTCGGCCGCCTCGTGAAGGCCGTTTGCTCGGAGCTCGTGCCGATCCGACACCGCATGCGAGAGCTGGGGCTGACTCCCCCTCCGCTCCCCAGCCACCTTGCATCCCTCGACACCGACCACAAGGACGACCAGATGAAGGAGGGAACCCCGTGAAGGGCTCCACCTACCACCGCTGCTACTGCCGGGATGCCGACACCGGCAAGCCGCTCGGCAAGGCCTGCCCGAAGCTCAGCAGCCGCAAGCACGGCTCCTACGCGGTACGCCAGGAACTGCCCAACCGCGAGGACGGCTCACGCCGGTCCTTCAACCGCTCCGGCTATGAGTCCCGGAAGACCGCTCAGGCCGATCTCGACCAGGTCCGCGAGCTGCTGCACATCCCGGACGCGGACGATCCCGAGGGCCTCGCGCAGATAGCCGACCTGCTGGAGAAGGTCGCCCACGAGAAGGCGCCGCTGCCCGACGTCGAGGAGACCCGTCGCCGACTCGCCTCCGGCCAGGACCTCCAGAACCGGCTGACCGTCGGCGAATGGCTCGATCAGTGGCTGGCGGGCAAGCGCGGCCGACAGACGGCGATCAGCCGGGACGAGAGCAGCATCCGGCTCTACCTCAAGCCTCGGATCGGTCACATCCGGCTCGACCGGCTCCGAGTCCGGCACCTGGAGGAGATGTTCGCGACCATCGAGGAGGCGAACATCGAGATCGCCGAGGCGAACGCCCAGCGCCAGGCTGCCATCGACGAGCTGGCCCAGATCCCCTGGAAGGGATGGGAGTTCCGCGCGCAGCGCAAGGCCCTGAAAGCCGCCATCGCCGAGATGGAGCCGTTTCGCCGGACCGTCAGCGCAGCAACCTGCCAGCGGATCCGTTCCACGCTCCGGGCCGGCCTCAACGCCGCGATCCGGCGGCAGATCATCACCTTCAACCCGGCCTCCCACGTCGAGCTGGAGTCCGCGAAGCGCCCCAAGCCGCTCGTGTGGACGGAGGAGCGGATCGAACAGTGGGAGGTCACCGGCGAGCGGCCGTCCCCAGTCATGGTCTGGACGCCGGAGCAGACCGGCGCCTTCCTGGACCAAGCCGCCGGCGACCGCCTCTACGCGCTGTTCCACCTGATCACCTTCCGGGGGCTCCGGCGCGGCGAGGCGTGCGGCCAGCGATGGGCCGACACCAACCTGAAGGCCGGGCTCCTCACGGTGGCCAAGCAGCTCGTCGTGGACGGCTGGGCGGTCTACGAGGACGATCCCAAGACCGACGCGGGCGCCCGCACCATCGCCCTCGACTCCGAGACCGTGGCCGTCCTGGAGGCGCACCGCGAGCGGCAGCGGGCCGACCGCGAGAAGTGGGGCGCCGCCTGGGTCGAGACCGGCCGGGCCTTCACCAAGGAGAACGGCGAGTGGTTGCACCCGACCGCCGTGACCGACCGCTTCCGCGAGCTGGCCGAGGAGGCCAGCCTGCCGCCGATCCGGCTGCACGACCTCCGGCACGGCGCGGCCACGCTCGCTCACGCGGCGGGCGCGGACCTGCACTCGATCAAGGAGATGCTCGGCCACTCCTCGATCGGCATCACCTCGGACACGTACACAACCTTGCTCCCCCAGGTCGACCGGGCGATTGCCGAGGCGGCAGCCCGGCTCGTCCCTCGCGCCAACAGGCCGCGCAAGGTTGCCCAGTCCGCAGACACCACGAAGCCGATCAAGCCATCCGCTCACGCATCGCTCACGCAAACGGCCCCGGACGGGTCGTCCGAGGCCGGCGATGAAGCCCCCAGAAGGCCAAAGCTGCAGCTCATCCGGGGTGGAAACGAGAGCCCCCTGTCGGGTTCGAACCGACGACCCCCGCTTTACAAGAGCGGTGCTCTGGCCAGCTGAGCTAAGGAGGCACGGTGGCCGTCCGCGACGGATCGCGGCGGCACCGGGGGCAGTCTACCGGGCCGGGGTGGTGGGGTGGGGGGATATCCGGGGGTTGGCGGAGTGGGTGGGCGTGATGGAACCGATGCCGAAAACGGGCGGAGGGGGGCTGACAAGCGGCGGAAGCGCAGGTAGCGTCGCCGGGAGTCGGTTTGCGCAGTGGTTCAGACCACTGACGGACCGGCGGAGACGAACCAACCCCCCTTTACTCGGATCGTCCGGCACGTTCCTGCCGGTGAAGGAGAGCACAACCATGGCTTCTGTCACGTACGACCAGGCGACCCGCATCTACCCCGGGGCCACCAAGCCCTCGGTGGACGCGCTGGACCTGGAGATCGCGGACGGCGAGTTCCTCGTCCTGGTCGGCCCGTCGGGCTGCGGCAAGTCGACCAGCCTGCGCATGCTGGCCGGCCTGGAGGACGTCAACAGCGGCGCCATCCGGATCGGCGACCGGGACGTCACCCACCTGCCGCCGAAGGACCGGGACATCGCGATGGTGTTCCAGAACTACGCGCTCTACCCGCACATGACCGTCGCCGAGAACATGGGCTTCGCGCTCAAGATCGCCGGCGTGAACAAGGCGGACATCCGCACCAAGGTCGAGGAGGCGGCGAAGATCCTCGACCTCACCGACTACCTGGACCGCAAGCCGAAGGCGCTCTCCGGCGGTCAGCGCCAGCGCGTCGCGATGGGCCGCGCGATCGTCCGCGAGCCGCAGGTCTTCCTGATGGACGAGCCGCTGTCGAACCTGGACGCCAAGCTCCGCGTCTCGACCCGTACCCAGATCGCCGGCCTGCAGCGCCGCCTGGGCATCACCACCGTGTACGTCACCCACGACCAGACCGAGGCGCTCACCATGGGCGACCGGGTCGCGGTGCTCAAGGACGGTCTGCTGCAGCAGGTCGACACCCCGCGCAACATGTACGACAAGCCCGCCAACCTCTTCGTGGCCGGCTTCATCGGCTCGCCGGCCATGAACCTGGTCGAGGTGCCGCTGGTGGACGGCGGCGTGAAGTTCGGCGGCTCGGTCGTCAACATCTCGCGCGAGAACCTGGCCGGCGCCGGCACCGACAAGACGGTGATCGTCGGTATCCGCCCCGAGCACTTCCAGATCGTCCCGGCCGGCGGCATCGAGGGCGTCGCGGTGACCGTGAACGTGGTCGAGGAGCTCGGCTCGGACGGCTTCGTCTACGGCACCACCCAGATCGGCGGCGTGGACAAGGACCTGGTCGTCCGCGTTCCCGGCCGGCAGATCCCGACCCGCGGCGAGACCATCCACGTCGTGCCGATCGCGCAGGAGACCCACGTCTTCGCCACCAGCACCGGCGTGCGTCTGAGCGTCTGCGACTGACGCGACAGACGCGGCAGCTGACCGACGCGACGGAGCCCGTCGGACCCTCCGCGGTCCGGCGGGCTCCGTCCGTACACCCCCACGTCAACACGGTGCAGGGACGAACCAGGACACCACGTCACTCGATGGTGTAACGGAGGGCTATCCGACCCGTACCCAGCGCTACTCTCCTGAGGGTGAAGCAGCTTGTGCGCCGTATCGGCCAGACCGTCGCCCTGACCCTGCCGGTCGTCCTGGTGACCACCGGCACCCTCGCCGTGACCCGGGTCCCGTGGGCCCCGCCGACCGGGCTCGACCAGCAGGTGGTGGCGGCGTCCAGCGGCGACGGCGCCGGGATCGGGCGCTCCGCCGCCACCACCACCAAGACGGACGGGCTCGCCCCGCAGGAGGCGCTGCGGGTGGCGCTGCTGGACGAGCTGCGCGCCAAGAACCCGTCCGCCGCGCTGGACCTGCTGGAGCGCTCGATGCGCGAGCAGCCCTCGCTCACGCCCTACTGCACCTCGCTGGCAACCGAACTGGGCAAGGCCGCGGTGCGCAAGTACCAGGGCGACGTCCAGCGGGCCCGTTCCTTCGCCCGCCCGGTCTGCGACGGCTCCTTCGCCGCGGGCGTCGTCGGCTGACGGTCGACGACGGCGGGCTGACGAAGCCCGCCGCGGGCGCCTTATCGTTCAGCCATGACCGCTGACTCCGGCCCCACCGCCGACCTCGCGTCCCCACAGCCTCAGTCCCACCAGCCCCGGCCGACCACGACGCCCGTCACCCAGGCCGTCATCCTGGCCGGCGGCCAGGGCTCCCGGCTGCGCCCCTACACCGACGACCGCCCCAAGCCGCTGGTCGAGATCCCGGGGACGGGCGTGCCGATCCTCGGCCACCAGCTGGCCTGGCTGGCCGCCGAGGGCGTCACCGACGTCGTCGTGTCCTGCGGGCACCTCGCCGACGTGCTGGAGGAGTGGCTCAGCCAGGCGGACCTGCCGCTGCGGGTCCGTACGGTGGTCGAGGCCGAGCCGCTCGGGCGCGGCGGCGGCCTCAAGCACGCGGCCAAGGCGCTGCCCCGCCCGGACGAGCCCTGGTACGCCACCAACGGCGACATCTGGACCCGCTTCAGCCTGCGCGACATGGCCGCCTTCCACCACGAGCGGGACGCCGTCGCGACGCTCGCGCTGGCCCGGCCGCGGATCCCCTGGGGCGCCGTGGAGACCGACCAGTTCGGCAACGTGCTGGACTTCATCGAGGCCCCGCCATCGCCGTTCCTGATCAACGCCGGCCTGTACGTGTTCAGCCCGGAGTTCGCCGAGCTGCTGCCGGACGTGGGCGACCACGAGCGCACCACCTTCCCCCAACTCGCCCGCAGCAAGCGGCTGGCGGGCTACCAGCTGCCGCAGGGCGTGTACTGGCGGGCCATCGACACGGCCAAGGACCTCGCCGAGGCGGCCAAGGAGCTCGCCGCGCACCGCGACAACCCCCTCTGAGAGCAGCGCGGCGACGTCGGCGGCAGCGCACCGGCGCTGGAGGCAGTGCGGCGACGCCGGCAGCAACGCAGCAACGCAACGGCCCCGACGGCAACGCAACGGCCGGGTGCTCCCCCACGGAGCACCCGGCCGAAGGCATGCCGGGGGACGGGGACGGGACGTCAGGTCGCCGTCGGCGTCCCCGGGCGGGAGGAGCGCCCGCCGCCGGACAGGTCGGTCAGCGGACCGCTGCCCAGCACCCCGCCGAGCAGCCCGGAGCCGTTGCTCGGGCTCGGCTTGGGCGCGGTACCCGAGCCGCCGGGGGCCGAGGTGCTGCGCTGGGCCGGTGCGGAGCCGCCCGCGGCGGCGGACGGGGCGGACGACCCCGCGGAGGAGCCGGCGGCCCCGGTCTCCGCCTTGCCGGAGTGCTTGCCGCTCGGCGTGGCACCGGTGGGCTTGGCTGCGGGGGCGCTGGACGAGGAGGTCGCGCTCGGCGTCGGGGTGGCCGGGCGCGGGGCGGCGGGCGAGGGCGAGGTGGACGTGCCCTGGCCTCCCGGGGCGCCGGACGGGCCGCCCGACGGCCAGACCGGGGTGCCGTAGTCGGTGGCCGGGCGGGCCGGCGCCTGGTGTGGCCGGGCGCCGGTCCGGACGGCCGCGCCCAGCATCGAGCCGAGCAGCAGGGTCAGGCCGACCACGACGGTGGTGACCACCGCGCCCCGGCGCAACACCCGGCGGCGCAGCGTGCCCGGTGCGCCCGCGCCGACCCGGCGCCAGGCCTCCAGGTTGAGCCGCCCGTCCAGCGAGGCGAACGGCGCCCCGGCGATCAGCAGCGGGCTCCACGCCGCGAGGAAGATCAGGTCCGGGGTGTCGTAGACCGGCACCGCCCGCCAGCTGACGGTGAACAGCAGCGCCGCCGAGAGCAGCATCGCCGCCCCGGCCGCGAGCCGCTGCCAGAGGCCGAGGACGGTCAGCACACCGACCACGATCTCGGTGAAGGACACCACCAGGCCGGAGCCCACCGGGTGCGCCATCGCGAAGGCGAGCAGCGGCTCGGCGACCTTCCACGGGTGCAGCGAGGAGAGCCAGCGCATCATCGAGCCGCGCTCGCCGCCGTCGAAGTACACCGGGTCGCAGAGCTTGCTGAACCCGGCGTAGACCGAGAGCGAGCCGAGCACCGCGCGCAGCGGCAGCAGCACCAGGCCGAGGTCGACCCGGCGGCCCGGGTACCAGGGCTGCTTGCCCTCGGCGTCGGCGGCGGAGACCTCGGGAAGCTCACCGCTCGGGGTCCAGCCGTGCGGCTCGCCGACCGGGCCGATGCCCGCGTCGGTGGCGCTGCCGGCGCCCTCGCGCGGCTGGCGCGGGACGCTCCGGGCGCCCGCGTAGGCCGGGAGCACCTGGGTGTCAGCCTCGGCCAGGCCGACGCCCCCGGCCGGGGATCCGTTCCGGCGCACCGCCTCCAGCAGCCGGGTGGCCGCGAGGTCCCCGGGGGCCGTCTGGCCGGTCCAGGTGACGGCGGTGACCCGGCCCTTGCGGCGCGGCGCGCCCCCGGCCCCGGCCAGCGCCGGGACGGCGGAGGCGGGCACGACGACCTGCGGGGTGACCAGCGGACGGCGGATCAGGCCCTGGTTGGCGTAGGGGTCGCCGAATGCGGCGCCGGAGGACAGCAGTCCGGCCGGGGCCTCGATCAGCGGCGCCACCGGGGCGCCGAGCCTGAGCCGGAAGCTCGCCTGGGTGCTGCTGAGGCGCGCCGGGTCCGACGGCACCTTGACGGTGTCGAGCCCGGGGCCCGCGTCTATCCCGGTACTGCCACCGCCGAACAGGGGGCGCCGAGGTGTTCTGGTGTCCACGCCCGTCTAACCGGGTGACGGCCGCTTAGGACACTCTCCCGGGTGGATGTCCGGCGCATACTTGAAGTGATCATGAAAAAGGCGATCGGACCCGGTCGGGCCCGATCGCTTTTCACTTGGATCGCGGGGAATTCAGAAAATCGCCTGCGGCAGGAGCAGCGGGTGTGCTCAGCGCTTGGCGCGCAGCCGCGCGGCCTCGTACAGCACGATGCCCGCCGCGACACCGGCGTTCAGCGACTCGGTCAGCCCCGACATCGGGATCCGCACCCGCATGTCGCAGGTCTCCGAGACCAGCCGGGACAGGCCCTTGCCCTCGCTGCCCGCGACGATCACGACCGGGCCGGTCAGCAGTTCCAGGTCGCCCAGCTCGGCCTCGCCGTCGGCGGCCAGGCCGACCACCATCAGACCGGCCTTCTGGTAGGCCTCCAGGGTGCGGGTCAGGTTGGTTGCGCGGGCCACGGGCAGCCGGGCCGCGGCGCCGGAGGAGGTCTTCCAGGCACCGGCGGTCATGCCGGCCGCGCGGCGCTCGGGGATGACCACGCCGTGCGCGCCGAAGGCGGCGGCGGAGCGGACCACGGCGCCCAGGTTGCGCGAGTCGGTGACCCCGTCCAGGGCGATGATCAGCGCGTCCTGGCCGGCGTCGGCGGCCTCCTCCAGCAGGTCCTCGGGGTGCGCGTACTCGTACGGCGGGACCTGCAGCACCAGGCCCTGGTGGTTGAGGCCGCCGGTCATCTGGTCCAGCTGCGGGCGCGGGGCCTCCATCAGCGGGATGCCGCGGTCGTTGGCGGCCTGGAAGGCCTCGCGCACGCGGTCGTCGGTGTCGATGAACTGCTGGACGTACAGCGCGTTGGCCGGGACGCCGCCCTGCAGGGCCTCGACCACCGAGTTGCGGCCGAAGACCAGCTCGGCGCTGCCCGCGCCGCCGCGACCGCCGCGACCGCCGCCGCCGGCCCGGCGCATGCCGGCCCGGGCCTTGGCGTCCCGCTCGCGCTTGATCGCGGCGTTGGCGGCCCGCTGCTTGGGGTGGCCCTTGCGCTCCTCGCCGGGCGGGGTCGGGCCCTTGCCCTGGAGCGCCTTCCGGCTGTGCCCGCCGGTACCGACAGACGCACCCTTCTTCGATCCGGGGTTGCGGCGGTTCCTGCGCTGGCTGTTGCCGGCCATGGCTGTACTTCCTGTCTGTCCGGCATGCCCCGGCCGCCCCGCTCTGTCCGGCGGCGGCCGACGGCATGCGCTACGTCATGCGGGAGGGCCGCACCGGTCCGGCACGGCCCACCCATCACCCCGATCGTCGGATGGGGTTACTGGTTGTTGATCGTCCAGCGCGGGCCGGACGGGGTGTCCTCGATCGCCAGCCCGGCCAGGCCGAGCTGGTCGCGGATGGCGTCCGCGGTGGCGAAGTCCTTGCGCTCGCGCGCCGCCTGCCGCTGGTCCAGGACCAGACGGACCAGCGAGTCGACCACGCCGTGGAGGTCCTCGCCGCGCTCCGTCCCGGCCCAGTGCCGGTCGAGCGGGTCGAGGCCCAGTACACCGAGCATCGCACGGACCTCGGCCAGTCGCGCCACCACGGTCTCCTTGTCGTCCGCGTTCAGGGCGCTGTTGCCCTGGCGGACGGCGGTGTGCACGACGGCGAGCGCCTGCGGCACACCGAAGTCGTCGTCCATCGCCTCGGCGAAGGCCGGCGGCACCTCGGGCGCCGCGTCGACCGTGCCGCAGCGCTCGACGGCGCGCTGGATGAAGCCCTCGATCCGGCCGAAGCCGGCCTCGGCCTCGCGCAGCGACTCCTCGCTGTACTCGATCATCGAGCGGTAGTGCGGGGAGCCCAGGTAGTAGCGGAGCACGATCGGCCGCCAACGCTGGACCATCTCGGAGACCAGCACCGAGTTGCCCAGCGACTTGCTCATCTTCTCGCCGGCCATGGTGACCCAGGCGTTGTGCGCCCAGAAGTTGGCGAAGTCGTCGCCGTAGGCCTTGGACTGGGCGATCTCGTTCTCGTGGTGCGGGAAGATCAGGTCCAGCCCGCCGCCGTGGATGTCGAAGGCCGGGCCCAGGTACTTGTGGGCCATCGCCGAGCACTCCAGGTGCCAGCCCGGCCGGCCGCGGCCCCACGGGGTCTCCCAGCTCGGCTCGCCCGGCTTGGTGGCCTTCCACATCGCGAAGTCGCGCTGGTCGCGCTTGCCGGTCTCGCCCTCGCCCTCGGGCTGGCGCAGGTCGTCCAGCTTCTGGTTGGAGAGCGCGAGGTAGTCGGGGTACGACTTCACGTCGAAGTAGACGTTGCCATCGACCGCGTAGGCGTGGCCCTTCGCGATGAGGCCCTGCATCATCTCGACCATCTCGGGGATGTGCCCGGTGGCCCGCGGCTCGACGGTCGGCGGCAGGCAGCCGAGCGCGGTGTAACCGTCGTTGAAGGCGCGCTCGTTCTCGTAGGCGATCTGCCACCACGGTGTGCCGAGCTCGCGCTCCTTGGCGATGATCTTGTCGTCGATGTCGGTGACGTTGCGGGCGAAGGTCACCTGGTAGCCGCGGTAGGCGAACCACCGCTGCATGATGTCGAAGTTGAGGTAGGACCGGACGTGCCCGATGTGTGGCGCCGACTGGACGGTAGCGCCGCACAGGTAGATCGAGACACAACCCGGTACGAGCGGGACGAAGTCGCGTACCTGGCGGGTGCTGGTGTCGTACAGACGAATGCTCACAGCGTCAAGCGTAGTGGGCGGCGGGGGGTGCCCCGCGACATTCCCCGGGAATGACAGGCCGCACCCCCGGGGAAACGCCCGTCTCGTACACCGGTCAGATGTTGCCGACCACCTTGCGCGGGGAGAGCCGGATGACCACCCGGACGTCCTCCGGGCCGTCCCAGGTGTAGGTCTCCTCCCCGCGGTACTTGGCGGCCAACTCGTTGATCAGCTGACGCCCGCCCTCGGTGGTCATCGTCACCGAGCCGCGCGCCTCCAGGTACTCGTACGGGCTCTCCGGCGGGTTGATCACCAGCGAGACGCGCGCGTCCTTCACCAGGTTGAGGTGCTTGCGGCGGCCCTCGACGGTGGAGAACAGGATGTCGTCGCCGTCCCGCTTGACCCAGACCACGGAGGACTGGGGACTGCCGTCGGGCTGGATCGTGGAGACCACGGCGAAGCTCTTGCCGTCGATCAACGCCTTGGCCTTGTCGGAGAGTTCAACGCCCATCGGAAACCTCTTCTCGTCGGCGGCGGTACGGACCCGAGGCGAGCTCCGCGCGGGCCCGTATCGCACACTATCGATTCGGGCCCCCGCAGCACCTGGTGAACACCCGTCAGCGACGGTCTATTTCCGCTGCCGCGCCCGACGCCCGACTCAAAGCCGTTCGTACACCAGGGCGGTGGCGATCGCGGCCAGCCCCTCGGCCCGGCCGGTCAGACCCAGGCCGTCGGTGGTGGTGCCGGAGACCGAGACCGGCGCGCCGGCCGCCTCGGACAGCGCGGCCTGCGCCTCGGCCCGCCGCTTGCCGATCTTCGGCCGGACGCCGATCACCTGGACCGCGACGTTGCCGATCTCGAAGCCCGCCTCGCGGACCAGCCGGGCCGCCTCGCCGAGCAGCTTGACCCCGGAGGCACCGGCCCACTCGGGGCGATCGGTGCCGAAGTGGGCGCCCAGGTCGCCGATTCCGGCGGCCGAGAACAGCGCGTCGCAGGCGGCGTGCGCGGCGACGTCCGCGTCCGAGTGCCCGGAGAGCCCGAACTCGGCGTCCGGCCACTCCAGGCCGGCCACCCAGAGCGGCCGACCGGCCTCGAAGGCGTGCACATCGGTACCGATCCCCACCCGGGGGATCAACGGTTCAGTAGGCATCGGCGGCCCTCCGGCGGGCGAGTACGGCCTCGGCGAGCACGAGGTCCAACGGACGGGTGACCTTGAACGCCTCCTCGTGGCCGGGCACCACGACGACCCGACCGCCGTAGCGTTCCACCAGGCCGGCGTCGTCGGTGACCGCCGGCGCGTCGGCGCCGCCCGCGGCCTCCTCGGCCAGCGCCTTGGCGTGCACCTCGACCAGGGCGGCCCGGTCGAAGCCCTGCGGGGTCTGCACGGCGCGAAGGGTGGCCCGCTCGGGCGTGTCGATGACCGGCTCGGGGCGGCCCGGGTTCGGCTCGACCCGCTTCACGGTGTCGGCCAGCGGCACCGCGGGCACCACCGCCTCGGCCCCGGCCCGGACGGCGGCCGCGACGGCGTCCACCACCTCGACCGGGACGAGCGGGCGGGCCGCGTCGTGCACCAGGACGATCGCGACGTCCTCCGGGATCGCGGCCAGGCCGAGCCGGACCGACTCCTGGCGGGTCGCGCCGCCGGCCACCACCCGGATGTCCTTGCCGTCCAGCCCGTGGCTGTCCAGCAGGGCGACCACCTCGGCCACCCCGTCGGCGGGCGCGGCGACCACGACCAGCCCGACCGCCCGGCTGCGCGCCAGGGCCCGTACGGCGTGCACCAGGAGCGGCACGCCGCCCAGTTCCCGCAGGGCCTTCGGGGCGCCGGGCCCCAGCCGCTCACCGCGTCCGGCGGCGGGCACCACTGCTGCTGCGACTGCTGCTGAGGCGTTCAGGTTTCACTCCTTCGGCGAAGTGGGTATGGCCTTGGCGTGCCCGGCGGGCGCTCGGGCCCCTTCCGAAGATCCACGGTCCACTGCCCGCCGCACAACTCCGCAGAAACGGTCTTGCAGGCCTGGACCGGCTCGGGCGGGGGGCGTCGTCCGGACACGCCTCAGCGCCCGAAGTGCCACTGCACCACCCCTGGACACTTCGTCCTGGGAGCGGCGCGCCGGCACCGGGCGCTGTGAGCGGTGGGCGGCAGCCCGACTGCACTACGAGGCGAGGACCTCGTCGAGCAGCGTCTCCGCCTTGTCCTCGTTGGTGTTCTCCGCCAGCGCGAGTTCGCTGACGAGGATCTGGCGCGCCTTCGCGAGCATCCGCTTCTCGCCGGCCGAGAGGCCGCGCTCGCGCTCGCGACGCCAGAGGTCGCGCACAACCTCGGCGACCTTGATAACGTCGCCCGAGGCGAGCTTCTCCAGGTTCGCCTTGTAGCGACGGGACCAGTTGGTCGGCTCTTCGGTGTACGGTGCGCGCAGCACCTCGAAGACCCGGTCCAGACCCTCCTGACCGACCACATCGCGAACGCCGACGAACTCCGCGTTCTCGGCGGGCACGCGGAGCGTCAGGTCTCCCTGCTGCACCTTGAGCACCAGGTAGGTCTTGTCCACACCTTTGATCTGGCGAATTTCGATGGCCTCGATCAGCGCGGCCCCGTGATGGGGGTAGACCACCGTGTCGCCAACCTTGAACGTCATGTGACAGGACCCCTTCCGTGGCTTTCCAGAATAACACGCCTCGCGGCGCACCCGAAGGGCGTTTTCGCAGGTCAGGGCCGGTCTCGGGGCTTGACAAGCACCCCCATGACGTGCTGCGACCGATGTTCGAGAGGGGCTTCCCGCAGGTCGGAGGCGGTTCCGGCACTCGACGAAACCCTTGCGCAACACCCCCGCAGCCGTGATTGGATCTTGAGCTTTCACCTCTTTCCCGACCGTGACCCAATCGTTATTCGATCTTGGTCGAAGCTTGTCCCCCGTGTCGCTCGAAGCTCGCCCCTCGCGTGACTCTGCGTGACTCAGTCATGACGCTCGTACGCCCGGACGGCTCCGGGGCGGCCCCGGGAGTGCGACACGGGGACCACCCCGTGAGGAGCGCATAAGTGAGGTCGATAATCTGAGACCTGACCTGTCGACACGTGACCTAGGGAGAAGCCGCCGCCGTGAGCCGCAGCCTTCGACGCGGCAGCATCGCCGCCATCGCCGCCATCGCCATCGCCTCGCTGTCGTCCTGCGCGGCCGGCAACACGCCGGACACCCTGCAGATCAAGCCCGACAACGCGGCAGCGACCATCGGGACGAACCTCCGGCTGAACAACATCGTGGTCGTCACCGGGGTGGGTACCTCGGGTGACTACACGGGCCCTGCCAACGTGGTCGTCAACATCTCCAACACGGCCGACACCCCGGCCGAGCTGCAGTCGATCACCGTCGGCACCAGCAGCGCCACCTTCGCGGACGCCGCGGGCGCCCCGCTGCCGAGCATCGTCGTCCCGGCCGGCGGCTCGGTGGTGATCGGCGGCCAGGGCAACCCGTCCGCCTCCCTCGCCGCGGCCTCCGTGCACGTCGGCGGCTTCGCGCCCACCACCTTCGCCTTCAAGGACGGCCAGAAGGTCGACGCCCAGGCCGGCGTGAGCCCGGACTCGGGCGAGAACGGCCGCGGCCTGTACAAGGGCTTCGGCCCGACCCCGACGGCCACGCCCACCAAGAGCGTCGCCCCGGCCTCCCCGGCCGCGACCGCCCCGGCGGCCACCCCCACCGCGGGTGCCACCGCCCCGGGCGCCACCGGCACCCCGTCGGCCGGCGCCACCACCCCGGGCGCTCCGACCACGCCGGTTGCCGGTGCCACCTCGTCGGCGACCGCTCCGGCCGCCCACTGACGCGGTAGCCGCCTCCCGGGGGGGGCCCCCGAAAACCAAAGAAGAGGACAGAAGAGAAGAAAACCCCCACGAACGCCGTC
>NZ_JBHTTU010000001.1:321406-359899 GCF_042794375.1 Kitasatospora sp. NPDC056531
GGGGGGAGAAGATGGGGATGGGGAGACGGGCGGGGGGGCGGGGGGCGCGTTGGGGGGGATTGTTGGGAGATCGGGGGGTGGGGGGGGCGCCTTTTGGGGGTTTTTTCGGGGCCTCGGGGGAGGCGGCTACGCGGAAGGCCCCCTCCGGCTGATGCCGGTGGGGGCCTTCCGCGTACGGGCGTCGCCGCGGTCTACGGCTTACGGCTTACGGCTCGAACTTGTAGCCCAGGCCGCGGACGGTGACCAGGTAGCGCGGCGCGCCCGGGTCGGGCTCGATCTTGGCCCGCAGGCGCTTCACGTGGACGTCCAGGGTCTTGGTGTCGCCGACGTAGTCCGCGCCCCAGACCCGGTCGATCAGCTGCATGCGGGTGAGCACCCGGCCCGCGTTGCGCAGCAGCATCTCCAGCAGGTCGAACTCCTTGAGCGGCAGGTCGACCTTGGCGCCGTCCACGGTCACCACGTGCCGGTCCACGTCCATCCGGACCGGGCCCGCCTCCAGGGCGCCCGGGCCGCCGCCGTTCTCGCCCGCGCCGCCGTCCTCGCCGCGGCGGCGCAGCACCGCGCGGATCCGGGCGACCAGCTCACGGGTGGAGTACGGCTTCGTGACGTAGTCGTCAGCGCCTATCTCCAGCCCGACGACCTTGTCGATCTCGCTGTCCTTGGCGGTCACCATGATCACCGGGACGTTGGAGCGCACCCGGAGCTGGCGGCAGACCTCGGTGCCCGGCAGGCCCGGCAGCATCAGGTCGAGCAGGACGAGGTCCGCGCCATTGCGTTCGAACTGCTCCAGGGCGTCGGGGCCGGTGGCGGCGACGGCCACCTCGAAGCCCTCCTTGCGGAGCATGTACGAGAGGGCGTCGCTGAACGACTCCTCGTCCTCGACCACCAGTACTCGGGTCACGATCGGGCCTCCGGGGCAAGCTTGGTTGCGGTTGTCAGGGGTTCTTCCCGCTCCCCGGCGGGGAGCGAACGGGCCGTGCCGTGCGGACGGTCCGTGGTGAGGGTTCGGGGTGCGGCCGCGGGCCCGGCGGTGTGGTCGCCGGGCTCGTCGTCGAAGTCGTCGGCGGGGGCGGCGTCGCCAGTGGCGTCGGTGCCGGTGGCGGCGTCGGCGAGCGCCTCGTCGTCCAGGTCGTCTCCGAGCAGGCCGTCGTCGAGGTCGTCGTCGGCGGGCACCTGTCCGGCGGGCAGGCGGATGGTGAAGGTCGAACCCTGGCCCTCGACGCTCCACACCGAGACGGTGCCGCCGTGCGAGGCGGCGACGTGCTTGACGATGGACAGACCGAGGCCGGTGCCACCGGTCTGCCGGGAGCGGGCCGGGTCGACCCGGTAGAAGCGTTCGAAGACCCGCTCGCGGTCCTTCTCGGAGATGCCGATGCCCTGGTCGGTCACCGATATCTCGATCAGCTCGCCGTCCGCCTCGCCGAGCGCCGCGGCGCTGGAGATCCGGCGGGTGGCGATCGCCACCCGGGTGCGGGGCGGGCTGTAGTTGACGGCGTTCTCCACCAGGTTGCCGAGCGCGGCGGCGAGCTGGCCGCGGTTGCCGTGCAGGTAGAGCCCGGCGATGCCGCCGGCCGAGATCAGGATCTGCTTGGCGGCGGCCTGCTGGCGGCAGCGGTCGATCGCCTCGGCGATCAGCTCGTCCACCGCGACCGGCTCCGGGTCGACCATCAGCCGGTCGTCCTGGACCCGGGAGAGGTCGATGATCTCCTGCACCAGGCTGGCCAGGCGGGTCGCCTCGACCTGCATCCGGCCGGCGAAGCGCTGCACCGCCTCCGGGTCGTCGGACGCGTCGGCGACCGCCTCGGAGAGCAGCGACAGGGCGCCGACCGGGGTCTTGAGCTCATGGCTGACGTTGGCCACGAAGTCCCGGCGGACGGCCTCCACCCGGCGGCGCTCGGTCTGGTCCTCGACCAGCACCAGCACCAGCCGGGAGCCCAGCGGGGCGACCCGGACGGACACCGCGAGCGGCTCGACCGCGCGGGCCGCGCCGGGGCGGGGCACGTCCAGCTCGACCTGCCGGATCTCGCCGTCCCGGCGGGTGGCGCGGGCCAGCGCGAGCATCTGGTCCACGGCGACCGCGCCGCCACGCACCAGGCCCATCGCGTACGCCGCCGAGCTGGCCTTGACCACCTCGTCGCCCTCGCCCAGCACGATCGCGCAGGAACGGAGCACGGAGAGTACGGTGTCGACCCCCGGCGGCAAAGGGGGTTCCGGGTTGCCGGTTCCCAGTCCCTGGGTCCGGCTGTAGTGCCTGCCGCTGAGGTGCCTGCCCCTGGCCTGCTCGCGCTCGCTCCAGCGGAAGGCGATGGAGGCGGTGAGGCCGACGCCGAGCCCGGCTATGGCACAGGCGGCGGCAGCGGCCACGTTCACGTCCATGTGGCCAGCGTAAGCGCACGGCCAGGCCACTCCCCAAGGGCTGGATCAAGGCATCGACCACGCGTTGCCGAGAATTCACCTTCACGTAGCTGCCGATTCACCGCACCGGCCGTGCATCGTCGCCCGAACGGCACAGAGTTGGCCATGCAGCCCGTGTGGGAGAGAACGGCGTGCCGATCAGCGGCCGTCGTCTCAGGTGTGCGCGTACGATTCGCGCCACCAGCAGCGGTCGCCCGAACGCCGGAACGATGGTCGGACGGGCTGACCGGTCGGCACCGCCACCGACACAGCTAGTGAGGAGAGAACATGCGCGACGCGTACCACGAGGAACTGGATTCGATCGGCGACAGCCTGGTCGAGATGGCCCGGCTGGTCGGCTCGGCCATGGGCCGGGCCACCACCGCACTCCTCGACGCGGACCTGGCACTGGCGGAGAGCGTCATCGCCGCCGACGAGAAGGTCAACGACCTCCACCACGAGCTGGAGAACCGCGCCATCGATCTGCTCGCGCGGCAGCAGCCCGTCGCCACGGACCTGCGCATCGTGGTCACCTCGCTGCGGATGAGCGCCGACCTGGAGCGCTGCGGGGACCTCGCCCGGCACGTCGCCAAGGTCGCGCGGATGCGCTACCCCGAGTCGGCCGTGCCCTCCGACCTGCACTCCACCGTCCTGGAGATGGGCCAGCTCGCCCAGAGACTGGTCGCCAAGGCGGGTCTGGTGATCGCCACCAAGGACGTCGCCAAGGCCCTGGAGCTGGAGCAGGACGACGACGCCATCGACTCCCTGCACCGCGAGCTGCTGTCCCACCTGATCGACGAGCGCTGGCACCACGGCATCGAGACCGCCGTCGACCTCACCCTGGTCGGCCGCTACTACGAGCGTTTCGCGGACCACGCGGTGTCGGTCGCCAAGCGCGTCGTGTACCTGGTGACGGGCGAGCACGTGGCCGAGTTCGTGGCCGCCACCGAGGCGGCGGAGGCCGCCGGGGCGGAGTGACCGGCTCCCACCCCTGGGGGTGAGTAAACCTGTGGCGACGGTGGTGCGGACGCACGGTCCTCCGCATGTCCTGCCACTGCACGCCTGTTGACGCTCCCTCCAGTTGGCGGCTTCACTCAATAGTTGGGGGCACAGGAGTGCGCCCGTCACAAGGAGGGAAGCGCTCGATGAAGGCCAACCCGACCCGACCGGCACCCGCCCACAACACCGTCGAGCCACCCGCCCCGAAGCTGCTGCCCGTCCTCGCGGCCGGCTGCGGCTGCGGACCGGGCTGCGGCTGCGGCTGCCAGTCCGGTGCGCCCTGCCAGTGCGGCGGCGCGGACGGCGGCTGCTGCGGCGGCCACTGAGGCATCCGCCGAGGAGTCACGAGGTGCACGGCCGCCCGGCGGCCGTGCACCTCGTCCTTTCCGCTCCGCCCTGTTCCGCCTTGTCCCGTTCCTCAGAACTGGACGTCGGTGCAGGAGTAGAAGGCGTTCCCGGTGTCGGCAATCGTCCAGACCGCGACGACCACCTGGTGGCCGGTGCGCCCGCTCGGGACGGTCGCGGTGTGGCTGAGCGTGCTCGGCACCTGCCGGCCGTTGTACGGGACGGTCAGGAAGGGCGTCAGGTCCAGGCTGTCCCGGGTGACCGGCTGGCCGGCGTCGTAGCCCGGCTTGGTCAGGTAGTACGTGAAGTCGGTGGTCGCGTGCCGGGCGGTGAAGGTCCAGGTGAAGGTCAGCTGCTGACCCGCCGTCACCGGCGTGGTCGGCCAGGCGCCGCCGTGCGGGTCGTCCAGCTCGGCGAAGCGGGCGTTGCCGCCGGCGCAGATGGTGCCGTCGGCGGGCCCGGCGACCGGGAAGCCCTTCGGGCCCTCGACGCTCTGCGGTTCCCACTGGATCTCGCCGCAGTCCCAGGGGACGGCGCCGGCGTCCGCGTCGCAGAGCGCGGCCCGGCTGGGCGGCGTCGTGATGTAGCCGTGGGACTGGGCGGGGAAGGCCAGGGTGAGCGGGATCGCCAGCGCGGCGACGGCCGCCCCGACCAGATGACGTGTGCGCATGGTGCTCCTCCGTGGGGGATGGAGAGTGCGCCGGGGCGCAGACGCGCGCGTGGGGGTGCGGCGGCCCGGGACCTGGGGAAATCCTTGGCATGCCTGCGCCATCCCGGTGCCCTCACAGTAGGAGCCGTCACCATCACCCGTCAATGGTCTGAACCACTTTTGGGTCGAGCTCAACTCGCCTTCCGCGCAGGCCCGTTGAACGACGAAGGCCCCGCCCGCCGGCGAACCGGGGGCGGGGCCTCACGCCGTCGGGCTTACTTCTTGCCCTGGTTCTTGACCGCCTCGATGGCGGCGGCAGCGGCGTCGGCGTCGAGGTAGCGACCGCCGGCGACGACCGGCTTGAAGTCGGCGTCGAGCTCGTAGACCAGCGGGATGCCGGTCGGGATGTTCAGGCCCGCGATGTCGGCGTCGGAGATGCCGTCGAGGTGCTTGACCAGCGCGCGCAGGCTGTTGCCGTGGGCGGTGACCAGGACGGTCCTGCCGGCGGCGAGGTCCGGGACGATGGCGTCGTACCAGTACGGGAGCATCCGCTCGACGACGTCCTTCAGGCACTCGGTGCGCGGACGCAGCTCGCTCGGGATCTCGGCGTAACGGGCGTCACCGGCCTGCGAGTACTCGTTGTCGTCGGCCAGGACCGGCGGCGGGGTGTCGTAGGAGCGGCGCCACAGCTGGAACTGCTCCTCGCCGAACTCGGCCAGGGTCTGGGCCTTGTCCTTGCCCTGCAGCGCGCCGTAGTGCCGCTCGTTCAGGCGCCAGCTGCGGCTGACCGGGATCCAGTGACGGTCGGCCTTGTCCAGGGCGATCTGCGAGGTGCGGATGGCGCGGCGCAGCAGCGAGGTGTGCACCACGTCGGGGAGCAGACCCTCGGCGGACAGGAGCTCGCCGCCGCGGGCGGCCTCCTTCTCGCCCTTCTCGTTGAGGTCGACGTCGACCCAACCGGTGAACAGGTTCTTCTGGTTCCACTGGCTCTCGCCGTGACGGAGCAGGATGAGTCGGTACGTCGTGTCAGCCATGGCCCCCAGCTTAATGGAGGGCCGGAAAACCCCTGGTGGGGACCTTGGTCCGGTGGGTAACGTGTGCACCGCACATTTGCCGCTTACATACGTCGGCTGACCGGGCCTGCCCGCGCCGCTCAGCGGACGCCTGCCCTCGGGAGCCCCCACATGCTCGTCAGCCCGGTCAGCAACCCACGGATCCGAAGGCTGGTGCGGGAGACGGTGGGCGGGTTGCCGCGGCAGTTCTGGTGGCTCTGGGTGAGCACTCTGGTGAACCGCCTCGGATCCTTCGTCGTCACGTTCCTGGCGCTCTACCTGACCGCCGAGCGCGGGTACTCGCCCTCCTACGCGGGACTGGTGGCCTCGCTGTTCGGCCTCGGCTCGGCGATCTCGGCGGTCGGCGCGGGCGTGCTGACCGACCGGATCGGACGCCGGCCGACGCTGGTCGCCGCCCAGCTCGGCACCGCGGTGTCGACCGCCGTGCTCGGCTTCGTGGACGGCCAGGTGGCGATCGCCTCGGTGGCCTTCCTGGTGGGCCTGTGCAACAACGCGACCCGGCCGCCCACCTCGGCGATCATCGCGGACCTCGTCCCGGCCGAGGACCGGGTCCGGGCGTACTCGCTGAACTACTGGGCGATCAACATCGGCTTCGGCCTCTCGGCCGCCGCGGCCGGTCTGATCGCCACCCACGGCTACCTCACGCTCTTCCTGCTGGACGCGCTCACCACCCTGGTCTGCGCGGTGGTGATCTTCATCCGGATCCCGGAGACCAAGCCGCAGGCCTCGCCCGAGCGGGCGGCCGACGCCACCGAGCCGAAGACCAGCCTGCTCACGGTGCTCCGGGACGCCCCGTTCATGGCGCTGGTCGGGCTGACCCTGCTGGTCGCCCTGGTCTTCCAGCAGGGCTCCACCACGCTGGCCGTGGACATGGGCGCCTCGGGCATCACGTCCACCGAGTACGGGCTGGTCATCGGCCTGAACGGGCTGCTGATCGTGGTGCTGCAGATCCCGCTCACCCGGTGGATGGAGGGCCGCTCGCGGACCGGGCTGCTGATCGCCAGCTGCCTGCTCACCGGCTGGGGCTTCGGGCTGGCCGCACTGGCCGGCTCCTCGGCATGGCTGTTCGCGCTCTCGGTGGGCGTCTGGACCGTCGGGGAGATCCTCCACACCCCGGTGATGATGGGCCTGATCGCCGAGCTGGCGCCCACCCACGCGCGCGGCCGCTACCAGGGCGTCTACTCGCTGTCCTGGTCGCTCGCCTCGCTGCTCGGCCCGGCGGGCGGCGGGCTGCTGCTGCAGTACGCCGGGCCGGCGGCGCTCTGGCTGGTCTGCGGGGCGGTCGGCACGGTCGCGGCGCTCGGGTACGTGGCGTTGGCCCGCCGGACGGACGTGGCCGGGCGCCGTACCGGGGCCGTGACCGAGGTGGCGGCGCCCGCGGCGGAGGCCGAGAAGGCTCCGGCGGGCGCCTGAGGGCCGAGGTCAGTCGGCCTTCGGGGCGGCCAGGTGGGCGAAGGCGGCCAGGTTGCGGGTGGATTCCCCGCGCTTGGTCCGCCACTCCCACTCGCGCCGGATCGCCGAGGCGAAGCCCAGCTCCAGCAGGGTGTTGAAGGGCTCGTCGGCGTTCTCCAGCACCGTCCCGAGCAGCCGGTCCACGGCCTGCGGGGTGAGCGCCTCCAGCGGCAGGCGGCCGGCCAGGTAGACGTCGCCGAGCTGGTCGACGGCGTACGCGACGCCGTACATCCGGGTGTTGCGCTCCAGCAGCCAGCGGTAGACGGCCTCGTGGTTCTCGTCCGGGCGGCGGATCACGAAGGCGTTCACCGACAGGGTGTGGTCGCCGACCCGCAGGGCGCAGGTGGTGGACAGCTTGCGGGTGCCCGGGAGGGTCGCCACCAGCGTGTACGGGTCGGCGGCGGCCGGCTCCCAGGCCACCCCGGCGTCGTCCAGGGCGGTGCGCAGGAGGGTCAGGGCCTCGTCCTTGGTGCGGATTGCCATGGGGGTGACGTTACTCGCCAGTACCCGCGAAGCGCAGCCCGTGGAGCGCGGCCCGCAGGGCGCAGCCGCCCCCGCGCACCGGGCGCCCCCGTGTCAGGCCGGGCGGCGGCGGGCCCCGGCCAGGCGGCCGGCCGGGCGGGCCAGGCTGCCGGCGTACACCTCGGCGGTGGTCGCCGCGGCGGCGTCCCAGCCGAAGGCACCCGCGTGCCGGGCCGCCGCCGCGCCGCGCCGGGCCACCAGCGCCCGGTCGGTCACGTACGGCTCCAGTGCGGTGGCCCACTGCAGCGGGTCGTGGCCGTTCACCAGGGAGCCGGAGTCGCCGTCCCGCACCGCGACCGGCAGGCCGCCGACCGCGGCCGCCACCACCGGGGTGCCGCAGGCCTGCGCCTCCAGCGCGACCAGCCCGAAGGACTCGCTGTACGAGGGCATCACCAGGGCCGTCGCCGCGCGGTACCAGTCCGCGAGGCTCGCCTGGCCGACCGGCGGGTGGAAGCGCACCACATCGCCGATGCCCAGCTGGGCGGCCAGCTTGTGCAGGCTCTCCGGCCGGGCCAGCCCGGTGCCGGACGGGCCGCCGACCACCGGCACCACCAGGCGCTCGCGCAGCTCCGGACGGCGCTCCAGCAGCGCTGCCACCGCCCGCAGCAGCACGTCCGGCGCCTTCAGCGGCTGGATCCGGCCGGCGAACAGCAGCACGGCGGCGTCCTGCGGCAGGCCCAGCCGGGTCCGGGCGTCGGCCGCGGCCGACGGGCCACCGGGGCGGAAGACGTCCAGGTTCACCCCGGGGTGGACGACGGCCAGCTGGTCCGGCCTGGCGCCGTAGTGCAGCGCCAGCTCAGCGGCCTCCTCGGTGGTGTTGGCGATCAGCCGATCGGCTGCCTCGACCACCTGGGTCTCGCCGATCACCCGGGCCGCGGGCTCGGGCGTGTCGCCCTCGGCCAGCGCGGCGTTCTTCACCTTCGCCATGGTGTGCATGGTGTGCACCAGCGGCACCCCCCAGCGCTGCGCGGCCAGCCAGCCGACCTGCCCGGAGAGCCAGTAGTGCGAGTGCACCAGGTCGTAGTGGCCGGGGCGGTGGCCGGCCTCGGTGCGCAGCACCCCGTGGGTGAAGGCGCACAGCTGGGCCGGCAGGTCCTCCTTGACCAGGCCCTCGTACGGCCCGGCGGTGACGTGCCGCACCAGCACGCCCGGGGCCAGCTCGACGGTCGGCGCGTCGTCCGAGCAGATCGACCGGGTGAACACCTCGACCTCGATGTTGAGCTCGGCCAGGCGCTTGGCCAGCTCGACGATGTAGACGTTCATCCCGCCGGCGTCCCCGGTGCCGGGCTGGTGCAGCGGCGAGGTGTGCACGCTCAGCATGGCTATTCGGCGCGGACGGCGGCGGCCCGGGACGAGCGACTGGAGCCGGCCGCGCGCGGGCGCGGCGGACTGGGCACGGCGTACCGAACGGACGGGGTGCTGGATCACCTGGCTGAAGCCTCCTCGTGTGCGGCCCGTCTCGGCGGTCCGCGTGAACGGGCCGCCGCATGTCCGGTGTGCGCTGCCCCGTCCGGGCACACATCACCACCAGTGTGCCAACCACGCGGCGGCCGTCCGGCATTCCCGGTCCGGGCGGTGACCTGACCGGGCCGACATCCGCCCAGGTCATGGCACGGGCCGACTACCCTTCTGGGCATGGCTGCCTCCTTCGACCCCGCGACCACCGCGCCCGCCCGCGGGCGGACCGGCCGTCCGGTGGGAACCGTCACCCGGGGCACCACCAACACCAACCGGCTGCGCCGGATGGACCGCTGGATCGCGCACACCCTGGGCCGTACGCTGCGCGCCGCCGAGCAGCCGCCGGTGGCGGTCGACCTCGGCTACGGCGCGGCGCCCTGGACGGCCGTGGAGCTGGCCGGGCGGTTGCGCACGGTGCGGCCGGACGTCCGGGTGGTCGGGATCGAGATCGAGCCGGAGCGGGTCGCGGCCGCGCTGCCGTACGCCGAGGCGCCGCTGCTCACCTTCCGACGCGGCGGCTTCGAGGTGCCGCTGGACGGCGGCGCGCCGGCCCAGCTGATCCGGGCGGCCAACGTGCTGCGGCAGTACGAGGAGTCGGCGGTGGCCGGGGTGTGGGAGCGGCTGTGCGCCCGGCTCGCCCCGGACGGGCTGCTGGTCGAGGGCACCTGCGATGAGATCGGCCGACGGCACGTCTGGGTCGCGCTCGGCCCGGAGGGGCCCCGGACAGTGACGTTCGCAGCCCGGCTGGGCGGCCTGGAGCAGCCCTCCGACCTGGCCGAACGGCTGCCGAAGGCGCTGATCCACCACAACGTGCCGGGGCGGCCGGTGCACGCCTTCCTGGCCGACTTCGACCGGGCCTGGGCGGCGGCCGCGCCGTACGGGGCGTTCGGGGCGCGGCAGCGCTGGGTGGCGGCGTGCACGGCGCTGGCGGGCAGCTGGCCGCTGGTGGACGCGCGCGGGCGGTGGCGGCAGGGCGAGGTCACGGTGCCCTGGACGGCGCTCGCGCCCTAGCCGGGGCCCGTGCCTCAGGGCTGGTGGGCGACGTGCTGCCGGCGCCGGTGGGCGACGCGCCTCAGCGCCGGTGGGCGACCTGCTCCCGGTTCTGGTGAGCGACGCACCGCATTCACTCGAACGAGTTATCGAATATCTCTGGCGTGTTGACGCCCCATCAGGCGACGATGGAGGTCGCCGAGCGACCACACCACACGCCGCTGGGCGCCCACCACGCTCAACCGCGCACAGCCGTCAGCCGTCCTGGCCGAGCAGCTCCCCCAGGGCCCGTTCGAACACCCCGCACATCTCCGACCCGAACAGCACGAACCGCACCTCCGCCAGCCCCGCGCCCGCGCGCGCGTCACCGCCGTCCAGCACCCGAGCGACGGTGCCGAGCGCGATCCGGGCCGCATCCGCCGGCGGCCAGCCGAAGATCCCGGCCGACACCGCCGGGAAGGCCACCGTGCCCGCCCCCAACTCCGCTGCCACGCGCAGCGACTCGCGATAGCAGGAGGCCAGCAGCTCAGCCCGCTCCTCGTACTCCTCCGCCAGATACACCGGCCCGACGGTGTGCACCACCCACCGGGCCGGCAGCCGTCCGGCCGTGGTCGCCACCGCGCGCCCGGTGGGCAGCCCCTTGCCCCAGTGCGAGGCCCGCAGCCGACGGCACTCCTCCAGGATCTGCGGTCCGCCCTTGCGGTGGATCGCACCGTCCACCCCGCCGCCGCCCAGCAAGGACGAGTTGGCGGCGTTCACCACCGCGTCCACCCGCTGTTCCGTGATGTCACCCTCCACCAGGGTGATCCGCGTCACCATCACCTGTCCCCTTTCCCGAGCCCGCCCGGCAGCCGCCGGGACGGGATCCGAGCCGTCATCCGAGTCTGATCACCACACCGCCACCGGCGTGGCAATAACCACAACGGCGCCGGTCGGCCGAAGAAATCCCCGGAGATCACGTTATGGTCGCGAGAAGTTCCCCGACGCGAGGTGCCAGGCGGGCACCGCGGACGGACGCCGGCCGTTACGCAGTCGGGGAAAGGGAGGAACCACCGATGCCCGCAACGGGAGACGGGCGGGCACCTGGTGCCGCGGACCTGCCGGGCGCCCATGACGGCGCCCCCGTCGGCCATGCCCGTAAGCGCCCGGCAACGACCGGCCCGGCGACGGCAGCTCCCCCGATGCCTCACCCCCGGTCACAGCCGGTCCGGACCGCGCACGGCGGGCGGCACCCGTCCCACCTGGCCGAGGTGGGAAACGTTTCGGCACCGGGTGACGGGCCCGCCGACGGCGGCGCCGCACCGCTGCGGCTGCTGGTCATCGAGGACGACGCCTCGGACGCCCAGCTGATCAAGGCCGCGGTCGCCGACAGCGGCACCTCGATCGAGATCCACTGGGCCCGCGGCCTGGACCAGGCCACCCGACTGCTGGCCCAGGCCTCACCCGCCGCCCGGCGCGGGCGCACCCGCGGCGAATTCGGCTGCGTGCTGCTCGACCTGGCCTCCCCGGCCGACCTGCCCCACCCGTCCGACGCCTCGGACGGCCTGGAGGGCCTGCACGAGCTGCTCCGGCGCGCCCCGCACATCCCCGTCGTGGTGCTCACCGACGCCGCCGGGGCCGAACTCGGCGCGGCCGCCGTCGCCGCCGGCGCCCAGGACTTCCTGCTCAAGCACGACACGGACGGCCCGCTGCTGGCCCGCGCCCTGCGCTACGCCGTCGAACGCAAGCGCGCCGACGAGTCCCAGCGCCGCCTGGTCGAGGCCGAACTGCGCGGCCAGGAGAACGCCCGCCTCCAGCGCCACCTGCTGCCCACCCCGCTGCTGGACGGCGCCGGGCTCTCCTTCACCCGGCGCTACCGCCCCGGACGGCGCCGCGCCCTGCTCGGCGGCGACTTCTACGACGCCGTGCGCACCGACGACGGCACCGTCCACGTCGTGATCGGCGACGTCTGCGGCCACGGCCCGGACGAGGCCGCGCTCGGCGTCGCGCTCCGGATAGCGTGGCGCACCCTGGTCTTCGCCGGCCTCACCGGCGAAGCCCTGCTCACCACCCTCCAGCACGTGCTGGAGCACGAGCGGCGCAGCGACGAGATCTTCGCGACGCTCTGCATGCTGGTCATCGAGCCCGGCGGCGCCGACACCGGCCTCGACTCGCTCGGCACCGGCGAGCGGGCCCGGCTCTACCTCGCCGGACACCCGGCGCCGCTGCTGCTCGGCCGCGACCACGCCCCCGTCTCCCTGCCCGCCGACCTCGCCGGGCCCGCGCTCGGACTGCTGCCCTGCCACGACGGGCAGGCCGCCTGGCCCGCGCACGAGCTCGAACTCCGGCCCGGCTGGCGACTGTTGCTCTACACCGACGGACTGATCGAGGGCCGGGTCGGGGCAGGGTCGCGCCGCCTCGGCCAGGACGGGCTGGCCGACCTCATCGCCGACCACCAGTCCGCCGGGCTGACCCGGGGGCGGCTGGTCGACAGCGCGATCGCCGAGGTGGAGGAGCTGAACGGCGGCGCGCTGACCGACGACGTCGCGGTGCTGCTGCTGGAGCGCAATCCGGTGCAGTTGATCCTCGGCTGAGGGGGTCGGCGCCGAGCGGTGCTTCCAAGCGGTGCTTCCAGGAAACGCCGCAGCCCGGGTGGGTGAGATCCCGCCCGGGCTGCGGCGTTGCCGTCGGTCTACCAGGGGCCGTACGGGCCGGTGTTGCTCCGGCCACCACGGCCGCTGCCGCCGGTCAGCGCCCGGATCGCCGGGCGGACGTCCACCACGTAGACGATCGAGGCGACCAGGCCGACCAGGGTGCCGATGCTGCCGAGGAAGTTCGCCCCGAACAGCAGGTCCCACCCGAAGCTGATCCCGAGGATGGCCAGCCAGAACCCCTTGGTCTTCTTGTCCGCCGCCCGGTAGGCGTCCTCCCGGCGGGTGGCCGCGTCGAGCAGCGCGAAGAGCTTGTAGCCCAGGATGGCCACGGCCATCCACCAGAACGGGTTCAGGTAGGAAAAGGCCAGGATCTGGAACACTCCGGTCATCGCGATCTCCTACGTCTCTCGGCTTGCCACGGCCCGGCCGTCGCCCATCCTGGCACGGCGACCGTCCGCAACGCTGTCAACGTCCGGCCGTCACCGGACGTGCCCGTGGCCGCGGGCCCCGATCACTCCGCGCCGTCGGGAGTGCCCTTCCGGGCCTTGGCGGACTTCTTCGGCGCGGCAGCAGGAGCACCGTCCTCGACCTGTTCGGCCTCGACCAGTTCGGCGGTCTCGGTGATGTCGATGGTGTCGGTGATGTCGTCCTGAGGGCGGGCCTTGTCGACCACGACCTTGCCGCGCTCGGCCAGCTCGTCGTACGTCTCCTTGGCCTTCACCGCCAGCTCGACCGCGCGGGCCACCTGCTGGAGGGCGAAGCCCTGAGCCCGCTCCTGAAGCGCCTTCAGGTCGGCGGGGAAGGTGGTGACGGCCTCGGTGACCTTGGCGGGCGCCCCGGTCAGCAGCTCCTGTGCCTCGTGCAGCTTGGCGGTCGCCTTCTCCTGTGCGGCCTTGCGGTCCGCCGCCAGCGCCTCGACCCTGCCCGGCACCTCGCGCAGCTTCTCGTAGGCGAGGTCCCCGGCACCGGCCAGGGCGTACAGCGGGGTCGGGTCGGTGAGGGTCTTCTTGATGTCTTCAGTGATCGGCATGGCTACCGGTCCTCCCGGTGGGTGTTCTGGGTGACTGCGCCGTCGGTCGTGGGACCGGAGGCCGAAGCGGCGTTCTCCTTGAGGAAGGCGTCGTAGACCGCGAGCAGCGCCTGCTTCTGCTGCTCGTTGATCAGCGGATCGGCCAGGATCGAGGCCCGCAGCTCCAACCCCTCACCCCGCCGTTCCTCCAGGATCCCGGCCTGGACGTAGAGCGTCTCCGCCGAGATCCGCAGCGCCTTCGCGATCTGTTGCAGGATCTCCGCGCTCGGCTTGCGCAACCCTCGCTCGATCTGGCTGAGGTAGGGGTTGGACACGCCGGCGGCCTCCGCCAGTTGGCGCAGCGAGTACTGCGCGCTGCGGCGCTGCTCGCGGATGTACTCGCCCAGGGAGGCGACGTTGAGTGAGGCCATATGGACAGGGTGCGGCAGGGCGCTTGCAATTGCAAGCAGGGTGCTAGCGGGGGGCAAGCGGGGGTGTCTGTTGTGGGGGGCTTTCGGGAGGGTGGGTGGCCGGGGGCGCGTCCCTCTCGCTGGAGGGGACGCGGGGTGGGTGGGGGGCCGAGGGGGGTGCTGTAGGTGGTTAGGCCAGGTGGGGTAGGAGAAGGGCGGTGAGGTGGTGGGGGGTGCGCAGGGGGAGGTAGTGGTCGGCGCCGGGGAGTAGGTGGTGGTGGGCGCCGGGTATGTCGGTGGTGAGGCGTCGGGCGATGGCCGCGATCTCGGGGTGGTCGTGGGCTCCGTGGACGACCAGGGCGGGGGCGGTGATGCGGGCGAGGTGGGATTCGGCGTCGCGGGCCGGGGCGCCGGCGAGGTGGTGCTCGCTGATGATGCGGCGGGTCGCGTTCTCCCGGACCATCGTTTCGATCAGTGCTCCGCCGGGGGCGGTGCGGCCGAGGGTGGCCCAGACGGACAGTTCCAGGTCGGCGAGTGTTGCCGCGTCGCCGCGGCGGCGGGCCTCGGTGTAGGCGGAGGTGTCGGGGGACGGTGGCCAGTCGTGGCCGCTGACCGAGGCGCCGACGAGGGCCAGGGCGGTGACCCGCTCGGGGTGGGCGAGGGTGAAGTCCAGGGCGGTCTCGCCGCCCATGCTCAGGCCGACCAGGGCGGCGCGGTCGAGGCCGAAGTGGTCCAGGACGGCGCGCAGGTCCTCGACGTCGTCGAAGGTCCGTTCCGGGGGCGTGGACCGGCCGAGGCCGCGGGCGTCGTAGCGGATCACGTCGTGGTGGCGGGACAGTTCGGGGACGACGGCGTCCCACAGTCGGGAGTCCATGCCGGAGCCGTGCAGCAGCACCACCGGGGTGCCGGCGCCGCGGCGTTCGGCCCATAGGCGGCCGCCGTCGGGGGTCTGGACTTCGGAGTCGGTGCTCATGCGGAGGATCCTTGCAGAGCCGCTGCAGGAGCAGGGTTCGCGGCGGCGGGTCGCGGGCGAGGACTGCGGGCGCGCCCCGGCCTTCGGTCCGATCACATCACGGGGGCGTCGAGGGGCTGGGAGTCACGCGGCGTCGGGGAGGCGGACGGGCATCAGGACAGAGAAGGTGCCTGCTTGGTCCGGGGTGCGGATGGCGAGCGGGGCGATCGGCCCGCCGAGTTCGAGCAGGAGCTGTTCGGGGTGGCCGGCCCGGAGGGCGTCGAGGAGGAAGTCGCGGTTGACGGCGACCTGGAAGTCCCCGGCCGCGGGGGTGGAGGCGACGGTGAGGCGGCCGTCCTGGGTGAGGGTCAGGATGGTGACGTCGCAGTCGGTTCCCCGGGGGCCGGAGGGGAGGGTGCGGGTGGCGCCGGTCTCGACGGCGGCGCGCAGGTCGGCGGCGGGCAGGGTGATCCGGTGCTGCGGTTCGAGCCGGGTGAGGACGCGGTGGTCGGGGTAGTCGAAGTCGAGCGCGGCGCCCTCGATGCGGTGGCCGCCCGCCTCGGCGCGGAAGGTACCGGCGCCCAGGGTGAGCGTGACCTCGGCCGGGGCGGTGGGGAGCAGGGCGCGCAGGGCGTCCGCCAGCGGGGTCGGGACGATGGTGCCGGCGGTCGGCTGCTCGGGCGCGCCGGTGGCGGGGACCTCGGCGAGGGCCAGCCGGTAGCGGTCGGTGGCGACCAGGCGCAGCACCGGGCCGTCCGGTTCGAACAGCACTCCGGCGAGGGAGGGCAGTTCCGGGTCGCCGCAGACCGCGAAGCGGACCGCGTCCAGGGCGGCGGCCAGGCCGTCGGCGGGGACGGTGATGGGGGTCCCCCCGGCTGAAGGCCGGGGGAGGGTCTCGGCGGGGGTGGTGGTCATCGGCTGCTCCCTCTGGTCGACCATCGTGCGGATCAGGGAGAGCTCGCGGCGGGCGTCGGCCAGGCCGTCCTCCAGTCGGCGCAGGTGCGCGTCGAGGACACGTCGGGCCTCGCCGCTGCCGGGGTCGGCACCGAGCACGGCGCGGATACCGGCCAGCGGCAGGCCGACCCGGCGCAACCGGGCCAGCAGCCGGGCGTCGGCGAGTTGGGCGGGCCGGTACCAGCGGTAGCCGGTGTGCGGGTCGACCCAGGCGGGGGTGAGCACCTCGGCGCCGTCGTAGTAGCGCAGGGTGCCGACGCCCAGGCCGCTGTTGCGGGCCAGCTCGCCGATGCTGTGCAGCTCGCTCTCCATGCCGATGACTCTCCGGGCTCGACCTGGTGGAGGGTCAAGCGAGGTGGGCGAGCTTGTGCGGGTTGCGGACGGCGTGGATCGCGGAGATCAGCGGCTCGCCGTCCGGCCCCCGGGTGAAGTCGAAGACCGAGACGGAGTCGACGGCGCCGTGCACGGTGATCAGCACTCCGGGCTCGCCGTTGACCAGCACCGGGCGGGCGTCCGCGCCCTCGCCCAGCTTGCGGAGCAGGCCGAGGATGAAGCGGGCGACCTTCTCGGCGCCGGTGATCGGCCGCAGCGCGGCGGTGATCACGCCGCCGCCGTCGTTCCAGGAGGTGACGTCGGGGGCGAGCAGTTCGAGCATCCGGTTGAGGTCGCCGCCGACGCAGGCGGCCAGGAACTCGTCAGTGGCCCGGCGGCGCAGCTCCGGCGGGGCGTCGTAGCGGGGGCGGCGGGCGCGCACGTGCGCCCGGGCCCGGCTGCCGACCTGTCGGCAGGCGGCCTCGGTGCGGTCCAGGGCCTCGGCGATCTCCAGGTAGGAGAAGCCGAAGGCCTCCTTGAGGACGAACACCGCCCGTTCCAGCGGGGACAGGCTCTCCAGCACCACCAGTAGGGCGAACGAGACGGCCTCGGCGCGCTCGACGCCGTCGGTGGCGTCCGGCTCGGTGACCAGCGGCTCGGGCAGCCAGGGGCCGACGTAGGACTCACGGCGGACGACGGCCGAGTCGAGCCGGTTGAGGGCGAGGTTGGTGACCGTGCGGGCCAGGTAGCCGCCCGGGCTGGCGACCGGACCGGTGACCCGGCTCCAGCGCAGCCAGGTGTCCTGGACCAGGTCCTCGGCGTCGGCGACGCTGCCGAGCATCCGGTAGGCGATGCCGAAGACCATCCGCCGGTGCTCTTCGAAGTCGGCCAGACGGGTCTCTGAAGTGTCGGTCACGCTCGGGACGTTACCGCACGGTAGGCATCGGGGTTCAGCTGCGGAAGGCGTCGTAGACGGGGGCGAGCAGGATGGCGAGGTCGCGGCCGTGCACGGTGATGCCGGAGCGGCCGAGGCGGCGCAGCGAGGGTTCGCCCGGCTCCTCGTCGGGCTGGTCGGGGCGCAGGGTGAAGTCGCCGCGCCAGTAAGCGACGACGTTGACCATGGGCGGCTTCGAAGCGATCGGGTGCTGCGGCTGGTCGGTCACGCGCCCTCCTCGGCGACGGCGTCCTCGCGGGTGAGGGTGACGAGTTCGCGCAGGGCCCCGACCGGCAGGTCGGTCAGCCAGTGCTCTCCCTCGCCCACCACGGTTTCGGCCAACGAGCGCTTGTCGGTGAGGAGTTCGTCGATCCGCTCCTCGACGGTGCCGACGCAGACCAGGCGGCGGACCTGGACGTCCCGGCGCTGGCCGATCCGGAAGGCGCGGTCGGTGGCCTGCTCCTCGACCGCCGGGTTCCACCAGCGGTCGAGGTGGATCACCTGGTTGGCGGCGGTCAGGTTGAGTCCGGTGCCGCCGGCCCGCAGCGAGAGCAGGAACACCCTTGGCCCGTCCGGGGATTGGAAGCGGCGGACCAGCTCCTCACGGCGGGCCCGGGGGACGCCGCCGTGCAGGAAGAGCACCTCCTCGCCGAGCCGGCGCTCCAGGTACGGGCGCAGCATGGTGCCGAACTCGGCGTACTGGGTGAAGACCAGTGTCCGGTCGCCCTCGGCCAGCGCCTCCTCCAGCAGTTCGGCGAGTCGGGCGACCTTGCCCGAGCGCTCGCCCAACGGCGAGCCGTCGTGCAGCAGTTGGGCCGGGTGGTTGCACACCTGCTTGAGCTTGCCGATCGCGGCCAGCACGGTGCCGCGCCGCTCCACGCCCCGGATGCCCTCGACCCGCTGCAGCAGGTCGGCGACCACGGCCTGGTAGAGGCCGGCCTGCTCGGCGGTGAGGTTGCACCAGACGGTCATCTCCTGCTTGGCGGGCAGTTCGACCGCGACCGCCGGGTCGGACTTGAGTCGGCGCAGCACGAACGGACCGGTGCGGCGCCGGAGTTCGGCGGTGCGCTCGGGGCTGCGGTGCAGTTCGACCGGGATCGCGTAGCGCTCCTTGAAGCGCTCGGCCGGGCCGAGCAGGCCGGGGTTGGCGAAGTCCAGGACGGCGTGGAGTTCGGCGAGCCGGTTCTCCACCGGGGTGCCGGTCAGGGCGATCCGGTGGCGGGTGACGGGCAGTGCGCGGATCGCCCGGGACTGCGCGGTGCCGGTGTTCTTGATGTACTGCGCCTCGTCGGCGACCACCCGGCGCCAGCGGATCGCGCGCAGGGCGGCGAGGTCGCGCTGGACCAGCCCGTAGGTGGTGATGACCAGGTCCACACCCCGTACGGCTTCGGCGAGTCGCTCCGCGCCGAGGCGGCCGGTGCCGTGGTGGACGTGGCGCCGCAGGCCGGGGGCGAAGCGCTCGGCCTCGCGCTGCCAGTTGCCGACCAGGGACATCGGGCAGACCAGCAGGGTGGGACCGGTGGCACCCTCGGCCCGTTCGGCGGCCAGCAGGGCGAGGGTCTGGACGGTCTTGCCGAGGCCCATGTCGTCGGCCAGCACGGCGCCGAGGCCGAGCCCGGACATCGTGCGCAGCCAGGCCAGGCCGCGCCGCTGGTACGGGCGCAGCTCGGCGCGGAAGTCCGGCGGCAGCGCGAGGGCGTCGGGGTCGGCCGGGTCGGCGGCGCGGCCGGCCAGCAGGTCGCCGAGCGGGCCGTCGGCGCGCACGCCGGTGACCGGCAGTCCGGCGACGGTCGCCTCGGGGTCGAGGGCGAGCCGCAGCAGGTCGGCGGCGGCCAGCCGGCCGTCGCGCTGCTCGGTGAGGAAGGCGAGGGCGGCGGCGATCTGCGCCGGGTCGGCCTCCAGCCAGGTGCCCCGGACCCGCACCAGGCCCTGTTTGGCGGCGGCGAGTTCGGCGAGTTCCTGTTCCGTGAGCGGGGTGCCGTCCGGGCCGAGCGCGGCCTGCCAGCGGAAGGCGACCACGGCGTCCCGGTCGACCTGGCCGGCGACGGCGAGGGCGCCGGGCGCGGGCGGGGTGGCGGCGCGCAGGGCGAGCCCGAGCCGGGGGCGGCGGCGCCACCAGGCGGGCAGCAGCACGCCGAAGCCGTTCTCGGCGAGCGCGGGCGCGGCGGTGCGCAGGAAGTCGAGCGCGCCGGCCCGGTCGAGCGGGAGGGCGGACGGGCGGGGGCGGTGGCGCAGCCCTTCCAGGGCGGGGCAGCGGTGGGCGGCGCGGGCGAGTTCGGCGACCAGGACGTCAGCGGGCTCCCGGCCGTCCGTGGCCTTGCGGGCGAGTGCGGCGTGCGCGGCGCCGCCCTCGTGCAGGTCGGCGGCGCGGACCAGCAGGGAGGGTTCGTCGACGGCCTGGAGCAGGAACTCCAGCTGCCAGGCGTCGTCGGAGGGGCGGCCCTCGGGGTCGTCCGGGTCGGGACCGAGCGGTTCGAGCAGGCGGATGCAGAGCCGCAGTGCGGGGTCCGCGGGTTCGGCGGCGGCGTACCAGGCGTCGATCCGGTGGCGCAGTTCGGCGAAGTCCTCGGCCGGGACGTCGCCGAGTTCGCCGGAGGGGGTGCCGAGGGCGTGCAGCCAGCGGTCGGCGGTGGCGGCGCCGGCCGCGGGGAGGGGGTGGTCGGCGAGTGCGGCGCGGGCCTCGGCGTCCACCAGGGCGCCGAGGGCGGCGTCCAGCAGGGCCTCCCCCGTTCCGGCGCCGGTGGGCCACTCCCCCAGCAGCACCGGTGGGCAGCCCGCCGCCAGCGCGGCGGCCTCGCGGTGCCCGGCCGGGGTGGGGTCGGGCCGCCAGCGGGCCTGCGGGCGGCCGTCGGCCGACACGGGCAGCGGCAGCAGCCGACCCCGGCCGACCGCGCGCCAGGCGAGGTCGTGCACCCCGGTGAGCCAGCGCAGCGAGGGGCCGTACACCACCTCGACCCGGCCGGTGCCGGGCAGGTCGGTGCCGGTGACGGCCCAGTGCGGGTCGTGCACCTCGCCGAGCAGTTGGGCGGCGGCCGCGGCATCGAAGAGCAGTGCCGGGACCCGCCAGGGGGTGAGGACGGCGCCGCCGCGCGGCGGGGTGACCGGCAGGTCGGGCGAGGGGGCGGGCAGGGCGCCGACGGTGGGCAGCAGCAGGGTGGCCCAGCGTTCGGGGGCCTGGCCGGCGAGCCAGCCGAGGCCGGGTCCGATACCGCCGAGCACGGTGGCCAGTTCGCCGGCCGGGCAGGCGTAGGGGTGGGCGCGCGGGGCGGGCCGGTCGGGCTGCGGTTCGGCGGCGCCGGGGTGGGTGCGGGCGTCCTCGGCCCAGAGCGCGAGCCGTCCGTCCGCCCGCCAGAGCGCGTGCAGGACGAACATGAGGGGCCTCTCGGGGCGGGGAACCGGTTCTTCGCAGCCTAGCCGCGTGGTCCGACAACGGCCGTCGGGCCGGGCCGCGGGACCGATCGGGTGAATCAGGAAGAAAGCCCCCGCACTTGTGGTTGAAAATTGAACGACAGCGTCGTACGCTGGAGCCAAGAAGTTGAAGCCTAAACAAATGGCTTCGAACCCGAGGAGGAGCCATGGGCCTGTTCAACCGCACCAAGACCGCCACCACCGCCCCCGTCGCCACCGTCGCCGTCCAGAAGACGGCCGGCCCGGACCTGTCGCACCTGACCGGCGACTGGACGATCGACGCCATGCACAGCGAGATCGGCTTCTCGGTCCGCCACGCGATGGTCACCAACGTCAAGGGCCGCTTCACCGAGTACGACGGCAAGCTCCACCTCGACGGCGCCGCGCCGGGCAACTCCTCGGCGGACCTGGTGATCAAGGTCGCCAGCATCGACACCAACCAGGCCCAGCGCGACGAGCACCTGCGCACCGGCGACTTCTTCGCCGCCGAGACCTACCCGGAGATCCGCTTCCGCAGCACCGCCACCGAGCAGCTCGGCGACGGCTCCTACCGGATGACCGGCGAGCTCACCATCAAGGACACCACCCGCCCGGTGGTCCTGGACCTCGAGCACACCGGCAGCGCCACCGACGCCTACGGCGCCGAGCGGGTCGGCTTCGAGGGCAAGACGGTCGTGGACCGCACCGCCTTCGGCCTGACCTACAACGCGGCCCTGGAGACCGGCGGCGTGCTGATCGGCGAGAAGGTCAAGCTCAGCTTCGACATCTCCGCCGTCAAGGCGGCCTGACCCGGCCGTCCGCGGCCCCGGCGGCCCCTGCGGCCGCCCACCGACCGCCGCCCCTGCCCGTACCCCCGGGGCAGGGGCGGCTTCCTGCTCCCCTACCGGCGCCGCGCCCTACCCGCCGACCAGCGCCGCGTCCGCCGACGGCAGCCAGCTCCCGTGCGGGCGGCGCAACCAGCCCTCGGCCGTGCCGAGTTCAGCCGCCGCCCCGGCAAGCGCCCGCAGGCCCGGATGGCGCTCGCCGGGCCGGTGCACCAGGCTGACCAGGCTCAGCGGCACCGGCTCCACCAGCGGCACGTTCACCGCCCCCGGGATCCTCGGACCGCCGACCGTGGTCAGCATCGGGTCGCCGTGCCGGGCCAGGTAGCGGGCGGTCTCGTCCAGGCCCACCGGCGGGACGTACGGCGCGGCGGCGGTGAGGCCGTGCTCGCGCAGCAGCCGCTCGCCGAGGTCGGCCCACTCGGTGGTGGCCGGGTTGCCCGCGCAGATGTCGACGGGGTGCCCGGCCAGCTCCGCCAGCCGCAGCACCGGGCGGCCGGCCAGCGGGTGGGTGTCCGCCATCATCACCGAGATCCGCTCCAACCGCACCGGCAGCTGGGCGAGTTGGCCGCGCATCGGGGCGGGCAGCCCGGCGAAGCGGCCGAAGGAGGCGTCCAGCCGGTGCGCCAGCAGTTCGGCGGCGGCCGCGGCCAGGCCGCCGTGGAAGCGGGCCAGCAACTCGCCCTCCGGCCAGTCGGCGCGGGCCCGTTCGAGCACCCGGTCGGCGGTCAGGTCGGGGCCGGTGACATCGCTGTTGAGGTCGAGCAGCAGCGGCCGGGCGGCGGCCCCGGTTCCGGCCTCGGCGAGGATCTCGTCGTGCAGGGCGAGGAGTCGGCGCACCCGGGGCAGCAGCCGCCGCCCGGCCGGGGTGAGCTCGACGCTGCGGGTGGTGCGGGTGAACAGCGCCTCGCCGAGCAGCCCCTCCAGGGAGCGGACGTCCCGGCTGAGCGCCTGCTGGGCGACGTGCAGCCGCTCGGCGGCCCGGCCGAAGTGCAGTGTCTCGGCGGTCGCGAGGAAGCCGCGGAGCAGTCGGGGGTGCAGGTCACGGGGCATGCCCGGCAGATTAACAACACCGTGTTGTGAGTGCGGCGAAACAGGTGTTGGACGCCCGGCCGCCACCGCCGCCAGGCTTGGCGCATCCCCTTCCGTCCTGATGCCCAGGAGCCCGCTTGCCCTCGCCCGCCCTCCTCGCCTCCTACCGCCGGCTGTTCTCGGCCCCCGGCGCCGCCGCCTTCACCCTGGCCGGGCTGCTCGGCCGGCTCGCACTGTCGATGAACGGCGTCTCGCTGGTGGTACTGCTCGCCGAGCGGCGCGGCTCGTACGCGCTCGCCGGGACGGTCTCGGCGGCCGGACTGGTCACCGGCGCGATCGGGATGCCGCTGCTCGGACGTCTGGTGGACCGCTACGGGCAGTCCCGGGTGGCCGTACCGGCCGCGTTGTACAACGCCGTCCCGTTGCTCGCCCTACTGCTCTGCGTCCGGCTCGGCGCACCCGACTGGACGCTGTACGCCTGCTGGGCGGCCTGCGCGGCCGCGCCCAACCTCGGCGGCATGGCCCGGGCCCGCTGGGCGCACCTGTACCGGGACGACCCGGCCGCCCGACACCTGGCCAACTCCCTCGAACAGGCCCTGGACGAGCTGTGCTTCATGACCGGGCCGGTGCTCGCGATGCTGCTCTGCACGACGCTCGCCCCGGAGGCCGGACTGCTCACCGCCGGCACCCTCGGCACCACCGGCGCCCTGCTGTTCGCCGCCCAGCGGCGCACCGAACCGCCGCTTCCCGTACGGGCTTCGCGCGAGCAGCGGCACGGCTCCCCGCTGCGGGTGCCCGGGCTGCGGGTGCTGGTGCTGACCTTCCTGGCCACCGGCATGGCCTTCGGCGCGACCGAGATCACCACGGTGGCCTACGCCGACGCGCTCGGCCACAAGGCGGCGGCCGGCGGACTGCTCGCCCTGGTCGCGGCCGGCTCCTGCGTGGCCGGGCTGCTGTTCGGTCTGCTGACCCCGCGTCGGGCACCCGGCGCGCGCTTCCTCGCCGGGGCGGCCTCGATGGCCGGGGTGCTGTTGCTGCCGCTCGCGGCCGGGTTGGGCGGGGCCGGGCTCGGGGTGCTCGGGGTGGCGCTGTTCGCGGCGGGCACGGCCACCGCGCCGACCATGGTGACCGGGATGACGCTGGTCCAGGAGCTGCTGCCGCAGCGGCAGTTCAACGAGGGGATGGCGGTGGCGGTGTCCGGCATCGTGGTCGGCATCTCGGCCGGCGCGGCGCTCGCCGGGACGGTCGCCGAGCACGCCGCCCCCGGCACCGGCTACGCCCTGCCGGCCTCGGCCGCCGCGCTCGCCCTGCTGATCGCGCTGGCCGGGCGGCGGCACCTGATGGCGCGAAAGGGGCCGGCCGCGGCGCGAAAGGAGCAGGCGCCGGAAAATCCCGAGCGGGTTGTCAGTGCCTCCGTCTAACTTCGAGTCATGGCGGAAATCACCTACGTCCAAGGCGATGCCACCACGCCCCAGGGCAAGGGCGTGAAGGTGATCGCGCACGTCTGCAACGACCTCGGCGGCTGGGGCAAGGGCTTCGTGCTCGCGCTCTCCAGACGCTGGCCCGAGCCCGAAGCGGCGTTCCGACGCTGGCACCGGGAGCGGGCAAAGAACGACTTCGGCCTCGGCGCCCTGCAGCTGGTGCAGGTCGAGCCGTACGTCTGGGTGGCCAACCTGGTCGGCCAGCGCGGCATCCGGACCGGGCGCTCCACCGGAGTGCCGGTGCGGTACGAGGCCATCGACACCGCACTGGCCGCCCTGGGTGAGCGCGCACTCGAACTCGGCGCCTCCGTCCACATGCCGCGGATCGGCTGCGGACTGGCGGGCGGGCGCTGGGCCAAGGTCGAGCCGCTGGTGGCGGCCCGACTGACGGCGCGCGGCATACCGGTGACGGTCTACGACGTCGACTGACCGCTGGTCGACGTCGGGCCGGAGGCCGGCCCGGGCGCGGCCGGCCAGGCGTACACGTACTCGGGCAGCAGGTAGCCGCCCGGGAAGACGCCCTCCTGCGCCCTGATCCGCACCCCGCCCTCGCGCTCGTAGAAGGCGACCGCGCGGGTGTTGCCGCTCAGCACCTCCAGGTACAGCTCGGCCCCGGGGTGCCGCTCGGCGACCTCGGCGCGGGCGGCAGCCAGCAGCTCGCGACCGATCCCGCCGCCGGTGCGGCCGGGGCGTACGTGCAGGTTGTCCACCAGCACCCGGCCGTCGGGCTGGGGCACCAGATAGACGAACCCGGCCGTCTCACCGGCCCGTTCGGCGATCAGCAGGACCGGAGTGTTCTCCGGCTCACCGTAGTCCGCCGCCAGGCGCAGCTCCCACAGCTCGCGCCGCTGCGCGGCCAGTCCGTCCCCGATCGCCTCGTCGGGGACGATCCCCCGGTACGTGGTGCGCCAGCTGTCGGCATGCAGCTCGGCGACGTGCGCAACGTCCTGCGCTCCGCCGTGCCGGATGGTGGTCTGCCCTGAACCGATCATGTGATGAGCCTCCCACAACAATGGAGTTGAACATGTTCAATCGAACCCACTACAGTTCCCACCAGCTTTTGAACGCGTTCGAAATCACGGGGGTGGTGGTCGCGGTACCGGATGCGGAGGGGGCATCCGGTGCCGCGAGCACCGACAACACCGACACCGGATGGAACGTGGTCTCCGGCTAGGCTCGTGCTCGTGGACGACCTGGCAGCGACGAACCGAACGGACGGCGAGAAGGGTGCGGCCGAGCTTGCGGCCGCACCCGGCACGGACACCGGGCCCATGCCCGGCGGCCGGGCACAGCCGAAGACCGACAAGAGCGAGGCGACCCGGGCGCTGATCCTGGAGACGGCCATGCGGCTGTTCCAGGAGCGGGGCTACGAGAAAACCACGATGCGCGCCATTGCCACCGAGGCGGGCGTCTCGGTCGGCAACGCCTACTACTACTTCTCGGCGAAGGAATTCCTGATCCAGGGGTTCTACGACCGGATGACCCACGACCACGCGGCCGATGCCAGGCGCCGCATGGCCCACACCCGGGACTTCGCCGAGCGGCTGCAGATCGCGCTGACCTCCTGGCTGGACACGGCCACCCCGTACCACGAGTTCGCCGCGCAGTTCTTCCGCACCGCGGCCGACCCGACCAGCTCGCTGAGCCCGTTCTCCGACGAGTCCCACCCGGCCCGGGCGACGGCGGTCGAGCTGTTCCGCGAGGTCCTCCAGGGCTCCGACCTGGCGCCGAAACTGGACGCCGAGCTGGGCGAGTTGCTGCCCGACGTGCTCTGGCTGCACCTGATGATCGTCGTCCTCTACTGGGTCTTCGACCGGACCGAGGACACCGAGCGGACCAGGGAGTTCGTCCGGCGCTCGACCCCGATGGCGGCCCGGCTGATCAACCTCTCGCGCTACCGGGTGTTCCGGCCGATCGTGCGCGACGCCAAGGGACTGATCCAGGACTTCATCCTGCCCACGATCGGCAAGACGGCCGTCAAGTAGCGCCTCCGCCACGGACCTTGTGACACACCCCAGGCCGGCCCGCGGTGCGCGGGCCGGCCTGGGCCCGTAATACCGGTGGTTCAGAACTCGGTCGGCGTCCAGGCCTGAAGCGGGGCGCGCAGCAGCAGGTCGGCGGCGGCCGCCGCACCCGGGCGCAGCTCGGTGAGCAGGGCGGCCGCGGCCAGCCTCGGGGCCGTCTCGGAGCCCAGGTAGAGCGAGCCCAACTCGGAGGCGCCGAGGGAGAGATCGGCGTCGTCGGTGGTCCGGGTGCAGCGGCCGGTGCCGTCCTCACCGACCTCGATCGCGAAGCGGCCGGAGGCGTAGCCGAGCCGGTCCTCGACCTCCAGCACCACCCGGCCGGGGGCGCCGTACGCCCGGGCGTTGAAAGCGGCCTCGACGTCCAGTAGCCGCAGCCACATGGAGTCGGAGTTCTCCCCGTGCGGGGTGGCCGCGCGCGGGTCCTGGAGCAGCAGGGGCAGCGGGTCGTCCGGGGAGAGGTTCTCCACCGTGACCTTGCGCACCCAGTCGACGGACAGGACCAGCCGCCACAGTTCGACCGCGGTGGGCAGGTCGAGGGCGATGAACTCCTCCACGGTGAGCGCGGAGTCGGGGAAGGCGCCGTCCCACTTGTTCTCGACCCGGTAGACCACCAGGCCGGTGACCTCGCCGTCGGCGTCCCGGTGGACGGCGGTGAACGGCTCCTTGAAGTCGTCGCCCGGCACCCGGATCTCGTTGGTCCTGCGCTGCCACCAGATCTCGTCCCGGGTGATCGCGCCCGGCTGGGTGAGCCGCCAGTGGTCGTACAGCTCCGCGCCGAGCTCGCGGTGCTCCGCCAGGGTCACGAAGTCGATCCGGCCGCCGGGCACGCCCGGCAGGCCCTCGCGCAGACCGCGGGTGCGCCCCAGGTCGATGTCCCAGCCGCAGCCCCAGGTGGCCGGGCCGAAGCCGAAGCGGCCGTAGATGTTGTACTCGGCGGCCATCAGGACGGCGACCGCGCAGCCGCGCTCGGCGGCGGAGGCGAGGTCGCGCCGCATCATCGCGCTGAGCAGGCCCCGGCGGCGGTGCGTCGCGCTGACCGTGACGTTGGTGATCGCGTCGGCCCGGACGACGGCCCCGCCGGGGACGGTCAGCTCCACGTCGAAGCTGCGGAAGGTGGCGATCTGGCGGCCACCGTCGAACCCGGCCTGCATCCGGCCCGGCTCCCACTGCATGCGGCGCAGTTCCGGCGCGACACCCGCGTGCGGGCGCAGGAAGCCGAAGTTGAGCGCCCGGTTCCAGGCCTCGACCTCCTCCACGGAGACGGCTCGGACCTGGAGCCCGTTCACGGTGTCAACGGAGGTGTCATCGATGGTGTTGCCCATCGGGCCACCGTACGGCGGTGGCCCGATGGGCGGCATCCGATTTATTCCGTGCCCGACCGGGCGTGCTCCCCCGGTGTCACGACCCAGTGGTTGGCGCGCAGGATCCGGTCCGCGAAGTCGAGGTCGCGTTCGCCGAGCAGCCGGAAGCCGAGCGCCCGGCAGATCCCGTTGGAGGGGCCGTTGGTGACCCCCGGGTTCGCGTGCACCTCGCCCCAGCGGCCGTCCTCGGCGGCGGCATCCAGCAGTTGACGCACCGCCGCCTTGGCGAGGCCCCGGCCCTGGTACTCGGGCAGCACCATCCAGCCGATCTCGGTGACGGCGACGCCGTCCTCCTCGTCCTGCCAGAGCACGATCGTGCCGGCCGCCTCGCCGTCGTCGGCGCCGTCCGGGACGATCACCTTGATCCAGGCGCTGTCCGCCGCCGCGAGTTCGAGGTCCTTGCGCAGCCGCGCCTCCACCTTCTCCCGCGGCAGTGGCCCGCCCAGCTCGGCCATCATCCCGGCGTCGCACCGCATCCGGACGTACGCCTCGACGTCGCCCGCTTCGACGTTCCGCAGCCGCATGGCTCCTCCTCAGGAGTGGTCGTGCGGCCACGTTAGCGTCGGCCGCTGACACTCGACCCGGTGCCGGCCGGGGCGGAGCCGATCGACCCCGACCGGGCCGACCTCGAAGCGCCGACCTCGGAGTTACGGGCGGGCGTAGAAGTCCGGGGTGCCCATGATCCAGAGGCTCGCCTGTTTGACCGGCATGCCGACGCGGGGGGCCTCGATCATCTGGTCGTCGCCGATGTAGAGGCCGACGTGGTGGATGTCGGCGGCGCGGCCGGTGTCGGTCCAGAAGACCAGGTCACCGGGGCGCAGTTGGCGGTAGGTGATCGGGGTGGACTGGGCGTACTGGTCGGCGGCGAAGTGGTTGAGCTCCTTGCCGCCGGTGCGCCAGGCCATCATGGTCAGCCCCGAGCAGTCGTAGCCGTCCGGGCCCTCGCCGCCCCAGATGTACGGCAGGCCGATCTTGGAACGGGCGAAGGCCACGGCGGCGGCCGCGCCCTCGGCGGACCAGGGGCGGGCGACCGGCGGTGCCGCCGGGGTCTTGGCCGCGGCGGCTGCCGCCTCGCCGCCGCGGGCGGCCTGTTCGGTGGCGGCACGGGCGGCCGCCTCCGCCTCTCGGGCGGCGATCGCCTCCAGGGCCTCGCGGCGCTTGCGTTCCAGCTCGACGGTGGTGTGCCGGGCGGCGGCCAGTTCGGCGAGCAGCTGTTCCCGGCGCTGGGTGGCGGCGGCGACCTCGCCCTGCTGGGCGGCCAGCCGCTGCCCGGCCCGCGCCTTGGCGGCGCCGACCTCGGTCGCGGCCTTCTCGGCGGCCGCGGTGGCGGTGCGGGCGGTGGCGGAGGCGGACTTCGCGGCGGCGGCCGTGGAGGTGGCGGCGTCCAGGATCTGCCGGGTGCGCTCGCTGGCCACGCCGACCGCGGCCGCCCGGTCGCCGGCCTCGCGCGGACCGCGGGCGCCGAGCAGGGCGTTGAGCGCGGACAGTTCGGCGCCCGCGCCCTGGCGGTACGTTTCGGCGGCCAGTCCGGCGGCGGCCTCGACGGCCTCGGAGCGCTCGGCCTCGGCGGCGGCCGCGCGCCGGGCGGCGGCGGTCTCCTCGGCGCGGGCCCGGGTGAGGGCGAGCTGGGCCCCGTTGTAGGCCTCGACGGCCTGTTCGGCGCCGCGTCCGGCCCGGTCGAGTTCGGTCCGGGCGGCGGTGAGCGCGGTCTCCAGGGCGGTGACCGTGGCGGCCTTGCCGTCGGCCTCGGCGCGGGCCCGGTCGATCTCCTCGCCGGTCGGGTACGGGTCCGCTCCCCCGGCCTCTCCCCGGGCCTGGCCGGTCGCCGGTTCGGGGTCGGCGGGGTCGGCAGGGGCGGCCTGGGCGGCGGGGAGCAGCCCGAGCAGGGCAGTGAGGGACAACAGGAGGGTCGGCAGGAGCCTGCGTGCCACGAGACATCCCTTCTCAGGAATCCGGAGGGGACGACGGCGGACGCCGAGCGGCACGCGGGCGGGCGGCAGGATGGCGGGAGTCCGACGAATCATCCCATTACATGACAGAACGGTCACTCGCTGATCATGTTCTCAACTCCGGCGCTTTTCACACCTCGAACGCGCTCCGCCAGCCGGGTGATCATCCGATGATCCGATCGAGCGTCAACTCCGGTCGGGTGCACGAGGCATACGAACTACCGGCGGATCCGGCGGATTCGCGTCCGCAGGTGGGGGTGTCGCTCGGGCCGGCGCTCCTGCCCGGTCGGGCCGAGCGCGTACGTCCGATTGCGCCCGGCCCGGACCGTGCGGCGGCGCTGCTTCGCCCCTCGGGAGCGGCCCGGACCGCTGCCGGAGGCGCCCTCCACCGGCTGCGGGTACGCCGTGTGCGGGTGCGCCGCCACCCCGGCGACGGCCACCGAGCGCCGGTCGACCAGCCGGGCCTGGCGGCGGGCCAGCGCCCGGGCGGCGTGCGCGTCGAGGTGGGCGGAGGCCCGGGCGGCCATCCGCTCGGCGACCCGGTGGGCGGCCGGGTGGTTGGCGGGCACCTTGTCGGGGGCACCGGCGATCAGGTCGAAGAGCCAGGTGCGGGCCCGGTCGGCGCGCCGGTGCAGCAGGCGCTCACGCCGCAGCGCACGCGCCCGGCGCCGGGAGCGCGGCTTGTACCGCCAGCGGGCCCACGGGCTGCTCGGGCGGGCCAGCCGGCTCGCGCCGATCCAGGACAGGCCGGGGACCATGATCCCGAGCAGGCCGGTCCACATCTTGCCCTTGAGCAGGGAGATCACCGAGGCCAGCGCGTTCACCGAGATCACCGTGATCAGGCCCCACCGGGTCTCCTCGCCCGGCAGGGCGCCGAACGGCACGTACCCGATCAGCAGCAGGGCGGTGAACAGGATCCCGAAGATCACCGCGTCCACCGACTTCCGGCCCTGCTCGCTCCAGTACACGTCGTCCAGGTGCAGGATCAGCGCGAACTCGTCCAGCACCAGGCCGCAGCCGATGCCGAAGAGCAACCCGAACCAGTCGATCCACGGGGTCCCGCCGTAGGTCGCGAACACCCCGATGCCGCCGACCAGCAGGAAGCCCAGGCCGAACACCATGTGGTGGATGTGCAGGCCTCCCGGGGTGACGTTGCCGGGCCACCAGCGCACCTGGGCGCGGATCATCCGCACGCTGAAGCGGATGAAGACGAAGGAGGTGATGAAGCCGACCAGCAGCAGGAACAGCGGTTGCTTGTGCGCGTTGACGATGTGCTCGCGGTAGCCGTCCAGCAGTGTGGTCATGGGTCTTACCTTCGTTCCTGGTCCTGCGTCCTGCCTGCCGCGACATGGCCCGGGGCCCAACACGCCTCCAACACCGGTCAACGTGCGATCAGAACCCCCGGGTGCGCTTCGCCGCCCGACGCGGCACGGCCGGGTAGAGCGAGGGGAGCTCGGCGCCGACCGGCAGTTTCAGGAACAGCCGGGCGATCTCCCCACCGAGGTTCACCCCGACCGCCAGCGCCATCGCGATCGCCGCCGCCCGGAAGACCGACACCAGACCGGTGCTGGAGTGCCCCTGGGCGAAGGCCAGCATCCCCAGGTAGAGCGCCGAACCCGGCATCAGCGGGCCGATCGCGGCGGTCACGTACGGCAGCGCCGAGCCGTTGCGGGAGCGCGCCATCAGCTGGCCGAAGAGGCCGACCAGGCCGGCCGCCACGCCCGTCGCGGCGATCGGGTTGATACCCGCGTTGTAGACCAGCGCGCCGTAGCTGGCCCAGCCGATGCCGCTGTTGACGGTGACCAGGGCGAGGGTGCGGCGGTCGGTCTGCAGCAGCATCGCGAAGGCCAGGGTCAGCAGCATCGCGGCGACCATCTGGACCGGCGGGTAGCTGATGCCGGCCAGGCTCTCGTCCGGCTTCAGCTTCGCCTCGAAGCCGACCCCCAGGTAGAGGATCACCATCACGCCGATCACGATGCCCGCGACCAGGTAGATCACTTCCAGCAGGCGGGCCGCGGCGGTGATGTAGAAGCCGGTCAGGCCGTCCTGGACGGCGGCCACCAGGGCGCGCCCGGGCAGCAGGGCGAACAGGCCGCCGGTGATCACGACCGAACCGCGCAGGCCCCAGTCGTTGAGGGACAGGATGATGCCCGAGGCCGCGGCCGGCATCGCGGCCGCCACGAACTGGTAGAACTCCGGCAGCCGGCGCCGGGCCAGCGCGGAGGCCAGCCGGTCGCCGAGCACGGCCGCGACGAAGGCGCTGGCGAAGACCAGCCAGGCCTTGTCGTCGACCCGCCCGCCGACCAGGAAGGTCGCCGCGCCGGCCAGCAGACCGGTGGTCAGGGCCAGCAGCCAGGCCGGGTACGGGTGCCGGTTGCGGCGGATCAGGGCCAGCCGGCGGTAGGCGTCGTTGACCGTCACCTTCTCCGCGGTGATGTCGGCGACCAGCTCGTACACCGCGTTCAGCCGGGTGTAGTCGGAGGTGCGGCGGCGCACCACGCGGTCGGCGGTGACCGGCGGCTCGACCAGCGAGGGCTGGTGGGAGATGCCGATCAGGGTGAAGGTCACCTGCGGCTCGCAGCGGTCCAGCCGGTAGGCGTGCGCGATGCCGAGCATCGCCGCCTCGACGTCCTCGGCGGCCTCGCCGCTGGCCAGCAGCAGCTCGCCGATGCGCAGGGTCAGGTCGAGGATGCGGGGGACGTTGCGGGTGGTGCCGGCGGAGGGGTGCAGCTCGCGGGCGGTCCGCTCGAAGGCGGGACGCTCGGACATCGGGGTGCGCAGCAGGGTGCGCATCCGGTCCGGCCAGGGCGCCTCGCCCGGGGCTCCCGGGGTGAGCTCGGGGATCGGGATGCCGGTGGGCGGGGTGTAGCCGGCCGCGCGCCACTCCTCGGGGGTGAGGGTGTCCTCGGCGACCGAGCGGCGGCGGGCCGGGCGCTCCGCCCCGGGGCGGGCGTCCCGGGGCCGTACGTCGACGGTGAGCTCGGGGTGCGGCTCGGCGCGTGGCGGCGGGGTCGGTTCCGGAGCCGGTTCCGGGGTCGGTTCCGGGGTCGGTTCCGGCGTCAGCAGGCCCTTGGTCTCGGGGACGGGCGGGGCGAGCGGGACGACGACGGTCGGCTCGACGGGCGGGGCGGGGTGGCCGAGCAGGCCCTCGGTGGGCGGTGCGTCGGCGGGGTGCACCGGCTTCGGCGGCGCCTGCCGCGCCTGACGGACCGCCCGGCCTCCCCTCGCCCGCTTGCCCGCACCCGGTCGGCCCCGCTTAGGCACTTCCACTCCTTGCCACCCCTGGTGGCCGCCGGCCACCGCTCGATCTCGGGTTACACCTTGCCTGATCGAACAGCGTGACGCACATGTACGCGACGTCCCGTGACCTGCGCCGCGATCGCCTACCCGGCGCGGTGGCGGGCGGCGGACGCCGTGCCGGAACGGCGGGCCCGGAGCAGTTCGATCGCCACCGGGATCACCGAGACCAGCACGATGGCTACCAGGATGGCCTCGATGTTGTCCCGGACGAAAGGGATCCGCCCGAGGAAGTAGCCGAGCACGGTGACGCCCCCGCCCCAGAGCACGCCGCCGACCACGTTGAACACCACGAAGCCGCGGTAGTTCATCCTGCTCACCCCGGCGACGATCGGGGTGAAGGTGCGGACGATCGGCACGAAGCGGGCCAGCACGATCGCCTTGGGGCCGTGCCGTTCGAAGAAGGCGGCGGCCTTCTCGACGTTCTCCTGCTTGAAGACCCGGGAGTCGGGGCGGCGGAACAGGCTCGGCCCGACCTTCCGGCCGAACAGGTAGCCGACCTGGTCGCCGGCGACCGCGGCCAGCACGATCAGCGCGCAGACCAGCCAGAGCGGCTGGTGCAGGTAGGTGCCGCCGGCCACCAGCAGGCCGGTGGTGAACAGCAGCGAGTCGCCGGGCAGGAAGAAGCCGATCAGCAGGCCGGACTCGGCGAAGACGACGGCCAGGATGCCGATCAGGCCGAAGGCGGAGATCAGGTTGGTCGGATCGAGCCAGGAGGGGCCGAGGGCGAGGCTGGTCACGGTGCGGGCACTCCCGGGGTCGAGGCTTGGCAATGAAACGGTAAAGCACCGACAAAGACTCGACTTCGGCTCGAATGGTTCCCCGGCGGAGGCGGGAGCACGAACGCCGGGAACGCCGCCGGCCCCGGCGGTCAGTGGTGACCGTCGGGGCCGGGGCGCCCTGGGGAACGGGGGCTCAGAGCCCGTAGCGCTCGATGATCTCCGTGTGCCGGGCGAGGTCCGCCTCCGCCGCCTTGGCCAGGTCGAGCCAGGCGAGCGGGTGCTCCCAGCCGGCGGTGAGCCGGTGCATCAGCGCGTCCGCCTCGGCGGACGAGGCGGTCGGGGGCACCCCGAGCGCGGCGTAGATGCCGGGCAGCAGTTCCTCCTCGTCCTCGTCCGCCGGGTCGTGGACGCTGTACTGCTCCCCGCTGTACGCCCAGACCGCGTAGCCGCTCTCCCGCAGGTCGTCGCGCAGCGCGGCCCAGGCCTCGTCGCCGGGCCAGGCGCCGTCGATCCAGTAGGTGGTGTAGCCGGCCGGGTCGAGCGGGGTCAGCAGCTCGAACACCGGGCGCCAGCGCACCCGCTCCGCCTCGGGGACGTCCTCTCCCGGCGGCTGCTCCAGCAGGGCCGGGGCGAACACCACCACGTCGCCGTGGTTGAGCGTCAGGTCGTCGCCCAGCACCGGCAGGATGCGGGCGGTGGCCGGGCCGGTCCGGACGGCGGGCAGGTCGGCCGTCGCGCCGTTGGTACGGGTGGCGCGGACCGTGACGAGCTGCCACTCCTCGTCCACCGGGCCCTCGGGCTCGTCGAACTCGATGCCGATCCGCGCGCCGGTGGAGCGGACCACGGCCCAGTCCCGGTTGGCGGTGGCCGCGGTGATCAGGTGCCAGAGGTCGGACTCCTGGACCGTCCGGTGCAGCTGCTCCTCCCCTGCCTCCTCGGCCGGCAGGGCGTGCTCCAGCAGGTCCTGGTAGAGCCGCTGCGCGGTGGCGTGGTCGCCCAGCCGGGTGGCGGCGGTCGCGGCCAGCCGACGGGTGTTGATCCGGCTGCCGTCCAGCGCGAGGATCGCCCCGCACTGCTCCAGCACCTCGGCCCAGCGGCCCTCGGCGGCGGCCCAGCGGGCGCGGATCCAGTGCCCGTCGGACGGGCTGGACACGGCCAGCCGGTCGGCGAGGTGACGCACCCCCTCGGCGTCCGCGGCCTCGATCAGGGCCTGCCCGAGGGTGCCGGTCAGCTCCTCGCTGCCCGGGTCGGCCTCCAGCCGCCGCCACAGCAGGTCGGCGGCGGCCCGGGCGTGGCCGAGGCCACCGAGCACGGTGGCCAGCAGGAGGGTCAGTTCGGTGGCGCCGGCCTGCTCACCCCGGTACCGGTCCAGGGCGACGGAGAGCAGGTCGGCGCCGGTCTCGTAGGGCACCCGGGCCTCGGCCAGGTGCGCCGTCAGTTCGCCGGGCGGAACCGGCAGCTCGGGCACCGGCAGTGCCTCGGCTGCCGCGCGCAGCGCGGCGACCTCCTCGGCCACGCCGTCGGTGCGCAGCAACCGGGTGAGCTTACGCTCTCCCGTCGCGGCGAGCGTGAGCGCCACCGTACGGGCGCCGCGGGCGACGGCCAGCCGACCCGCCACCAGCAGCAGGTCCACGCACGGGCGGTGCGAGCCGGTGGCGTCCAGGTACCCGACCCAGTCGGCCAGCACGGCGCCCAGCTCGGCGTCGTTCTCCCGGGCGCCGGCCGCGACCAGCAGGGCGACCGTCTCCGCCCACGCCTGGCGCAGGTCGGCGTGGCGCCCGGCGGCCTCGAGGGAGGGCAGCAACGGGAGCGCCTGCGCCGTCCGGCCGAGCGAGGCCAGCGCGCGGGCCCGCAGCAGGCCGCCCCAGAGCCGGTCGCTCTCGTCGAGCTCGCGGCCCCGGGCGCGCTCGGCCTGTTCGGCGGTGTCGACCAGCGCGAGCACCGCGTCGTGCCGGCCCAGCCGGTGCAGGGTGCCGGCCCGGGCGTGGTGGAAGTGCAGCGAGAGCCGCTCGCCGGCGGCCTGTATTCGGGCGGCCGCGGTGTCCAGGTGGCTGAGCGCCTCGGCCGGGCGACCGTCGTCCTCCAGCGCGTCGGCGTACTCGCGGGAGAGGCAGTCGAAGCAGGCTCGGGCGGGCTCGATCCGCTCCAGCGTCTCGGCGAGCACCTCCAGCCGCTGCGGCACGTAGCCGGGGCCGTCGACCCGGGCGTGGCAGATCGCGAAGTCCTGCACCACGCAGACCGACTGCGGGCAGCCGGCCGTCTCCTCGCGGTGGGCGAACTCCAGCAGCTCGACCGCCTCGGGCAGGGCCTGCTCGCCCTGGTGGCGCTTGTTCAGCAGGTTCTGCATCCGCCAGTGCCGCAGGTAGACCTCGACCCAGGGCAGGCCGAGGGCCCGGGCGGCGGCCACCGCCTCCGGGTAGACCGCGTCCAGCTGCTCGTTGCGGCCCTCGTTGGCGTGGCCGGGGAGCTCGTAGATGGCGTCGGCCAGCCGCCGGTGGCCGGCCTCGGCCAGCTGGCGGTGGGTGTCGTGGACCCAGGCCCAGATGTCGGTCGTCATGCCTGCTCCCCCTGCGTCGTGCTGATCAGTTTTCTACCGCAAGCCACTGACAACCCGTCGGCCACGCCCGTCACGCCTCCTCCGAGAGCGCCACGGGGCTGTCCGGGACGGACGGCAGGCCGGCCGGGACGGCGGCGGTCAGTGCGGAGACCGCGGTGCCGATGCCGGCCAGCGCGGCGCCGAGGTCCCCCTCGGCGGGGCCGGCCGAGGCGGAGGCCATGATCACCTTGAGCGAGCGGAGCAGCCCGGCCGCGGTGGCGCTGCCGGTGTGCCCGGTGCGGTAGGCGGCGAGCAGGTCCTGGACGGCCGGGCAGGCCAGGTTGAGGTAGAGCCGGGCCTTGGCCCCGCCGTCGGTGCGGGCGGTGAACGCCCGGGCCAGCCGCAGCGCGGCGGACGGGATCCGGGCGTCGGCCTGGTCGTCCTCGATCCGGGCCTTCAGCTCGGCCTCGCGGTCCGGCACCAGGACCAGCGGCAGGCCGGGCGGGTCGAAGCGGGCCGGGACGAGCTGCTCGCCCGGCTCGGCGAGCGCGCCGGCCAGCCAGGCCGACTCCTCGGGCAGCAGGGGGCGCTCCGGGTCGCGGAAGAGTTCGCGGTTGCCCTGCTCGCTCCCCAGCTCGACCAGCCGACAGCCGCGCAGCTGGGCGTAGCGGCGCAGGAACGGCAGGACGGCGTAGCGGTCGCCGCGGGCGATCGGCACCTGCATCGCCCGGTAGAGCATCTCCTCGAAGCCGCCACCGCTGCCGAGCGCGACGTGCACCGCTCCCCCTCCGGCCGCGCGCAGGCCGCCGGCAGTGAGGTCGCCCTGCGAGGTGGGCACCGGGACGTCGTCGGCGAGCAGGGTGAACAGCCGCTCGTCGCAGAGCGCGGCGCCGAGCAGGTCCTGGCCGTGCCGGGTGAGGATGCGGCGCCAGGCGGCGGGCCGCAGCCGGGCCGTCTCGTACAGGCCGTCCACGATGGCGTCGGTGAGGACCTTCTGCAGCGCGCGGTAGTGCTCGTCGCGCTGGAGGTCCTCGCGGCTGGCGGTGGGGGTGAGCCGGTTGGACTCCACCACGCCGCCGATGAACCCGGCCCAGCTGGGCAGCAGGTCGCGGGCGTCCTCGGCGAGCAGCATGCCGCGCAGGTAGACGGCGAGGTCGCGGTTGTCGCTGCTGCCGTAGGTGCCGCCGTCCTGGACCCAGAGCAGGCCGATCGCGTCGGTGCCGCCCTCGACGGCCCCCTCGTCCCGGACGGCTGGCACGGGGAAGGCGGTGAGCGGCTCGAACCGGCGGCCGAAGGCGGTGGCGAAGCGCATCCGGGCGGCGTACTGGTCGCCGTCCCAGGTGCGACGCGAAGCCTCTCCGGCAAGGGTGGTGGTGGGCGACGGGTGGGCCTTCTGCCGCCAGGGCACCTGGACGGAGTTGACGGGCTCGGTGTCGTCGCCGACGTAGACCGGTATCGGCAGCAACACGCAGTAGCGGCCGAGGACTTCGCGCAGCGCTTGTTCGTCGGCGAGGTGGGCGTGCCCGGCCTTGAGCGCCAGCTCGACCACGGTGCCCGGCTGCGGCCGGGCGGGGACCGGCTCGACCTGGTACTGCTCGCCGCCGCGGCTGCGGTAGCGGTGGCCGAGCCGCGGCTCGCGGTGCGAGGTGGTGGTGACGGTGACCTCGTCGGCGACCGAGAAGGCGGACAGGAAGCCCAGGCCGAAGGCGCCGATCAGCTCCTGGTTGCCGGTCAGTTCGCGCAGCATCCGGGTGTAGCCGGTGCCGACGGTGGCGAGGTAGGAGTGGATCTCGGGCTCGGTGAGGCCGGCCCCGGTGTCCTCGATGGCGACGGTCCGCCGGGTGGCGTCGGCACGCACCCGGATCAGCGGGCGGTGGTCGCCGTCCGGGTCCTCCAGGAGCCGGCGGGTGTGCGAGTCGTGGGCGTTCTGGACGAGTTCGCGCAGGGCGACCAGCGGGGTGGAGTAGAGGTGGGTGGCGAGGACGTTCACCAGGCCGCCGAGATCGACCTCGGTGGTGCGCAGGTCCTCGGCGGGGGTGGGCTCGGTCGGGGCACCTTCAGACATGGGTCCCCAGTGTGCCAGTGCGACAATCCGGCGACCATTTCTTTCTTCCCGACGGAATGACGGACGACGAGTTGATGGCGCATTGCAGTCAACTCTGAATTGACCGATCCCCCACCATCGAGGGAAATGCCACCCGTTTGGTGGAGTTCGTCCACGTCGCTGGGGAATGCTGACCGCGCGACGTCAGGCAACGGCGCCCACGGAGCGGCCACTCCGGAGCGCGCCACTTTCGCACTTCCAGCTCAGGGAGACCAGCGTGTCCCGTATTCGCGCAGCCGCCGCCGTCACCGCCCTCGGGGCCTTCCTCCTCGTCGGCGTCGGCGCCGCCACCGCGCACGCCGACGACGGCGCCGCCGCGACCGACCACTCCAACGGCAGCGTCGTGAGCAACGTCGGCTCCGGCAACATCATCGGCAACGTCCACGGCAACGTGGTCAACACCCAGCAGACGGCCACCGGTTCCGGCGCGAGCAACCAGAACAACGGCCTCGCCGTAGCCGGCAACGGCGGGAACGTCGGCGCCGTGCAGGGCAACGGGAACTTCGACGCCCGGGTCCACTACCCGCGCGTCGCCTAGGCCGGCCGGAAGGCGCCGAACGGGCCGGGTGCCCGCCCCCCCCCCCCCCGGGGGGGCCCCCGCCGCAACGTCGTGCGAGGGTCCGCCGTGCCGGGGCTGGCGCCGGCAGTCCGATGTCATGGTGGACGGTGCTG
>NZ_JBHTTU010000001.1:359908-414086 GCF_042794375.1 Kitasatospora sp. NPDC056531
CGTAGCGGTGTGGTGGGGGGGGGGGGGGAAAGGGGGGGCGGGGGGGGGGGGGCCCCCCCCCCCCCCCTCCCCCCCCCCCCCCCCCCCCCGACCCGTGCGCCGGGTCGGCCCCGGCCGCGTCGGGTCGGCCCACGCGGGTCAGGACAGCCCCAGCACCGCCCGGCCGAGGCGCAGCAGGCAGTCCCCGAGGTCCGCCCGGGTGCTGTGCGGGCGGTTCCGCACCCCGTCGTTGACCAGCGCGAACAGCGCGTGCACCCGGATCCGGGCGTCCACCGCGTCGACCGTGGGGCGCACCTGCCGCAGCAGCTCGACCCAGGTGCGCAGGAAGTCCCGCCGGAAGTCCACCGCGGCCCGGCGGTCCGGCGGGGCCAGCCGCTCGGTCTCGCTGAGCATCGCGCCCAGGTAGTCGCCGTTGCGCAGCGCGAAGTCGACGTACGCGCCGAGCCCGGCCGCCAGCGCCGCCTCCGGCCCGGCGGCGGCCGCGATCGCGCCGTCCACCTCGTGCCAGAGCCGCTCGCGGCTGCGCACCAGGGAGGCGGCGAGCAGCTGCGCCTTGCTGTCGAAGTGCCGGTACACGCTGGGGCCGGATATGCCGACGGCGGCGCCGAGTTGGTCGGTGCTGACGTTGTCGAAGCCGCGCTGGTGGAACAGCCGGACGGCCGCCGCGAGCAGTTCCTCCCGGCGCGCCCGCGGCCTGGCCTCCGGCACGAATGCGGGTACGGGTGCGGGGGCCGGACCGGAAGCGGCCTCGGGGGTGGCCGGGGCGGCCGCCTCGGGGCCGGCGGCCGTACCGTCCAGGGACACCGCGAGGACGGCCGCGACCATCCCGCGCAGCAGCGCCTCGGCCCGGCGGGGCTGCGGTGCGGACGACTGGTAGGACAGCCCGGAGCAGGCCGAGAGCGCCGACCAGCAGAGCAACTCGGCGTCCGCCTCGGCCAGTTCGGGCCGCTCGGCGCGCAGCACGGCGGCCATCAGGGCGGCGTCGGCACGGAGTTCGCGCCGCAGGGCCGCCCGGCGGGCCGGCGGCAGCAGTCGGGCGTCGCGCTGCACCAGGGTGCCGAGCGGGCGGTGGCCGACCGCCACGGCGGCCAGCACGGCGCCGAGATCGGCGGTGGTGGCGGCCGCGCGCAGACCGTCGGCGAGCGCGTCCAGGCCCAACCGGACGGCGCGGTCCAGCAGTTCGGGCTTGCCGCGGAAGTGCCGGTAGAGCGCGGGCGCGGTGATGCCGACCCCGGCGGCGACCTCGGTCATCGAGACCTGGTGGTAGCCGCTGCGGTGGAAACGGTCGGCGGCCACCGCGAGGATCTGGGCGCGCCGACCGGGCGGCCGTCGGACCACCATGACGCACCTCCTCCGGGGGCTTCTTTGAACGCCGTCCAAAGGCTAGCAAGGATTCACTTGCCGCCCCCGTCCGCCCGGAATTCCGGATCGGACGACTCTGGACAGTCGAAGCTACCCGGGATTAACTTGTGGGGCCACCACCTGGGCCGTTCCGCCGTGGCCGGTACTCCGGCCGGCACCGTCGAAGGGAGCGCCGCCGTGCGCCGCACCGTGTTCAACGAGGACCACGAGGCCTTCCGGGAGACCATCCGGGACTTCATCGCCAACGAGGTCGTCCCGGTCTACGAGAGCTGGGAGGCCGACGGCCACCCGCCGCGCGACTTCTACCGCCAGCTCGGCGAACTCGGCATCTACGGCATCGAGGTGCCGGAGGAGTACGGCGGCGCGGGCGAGAGCGGTTTCAAGTACCAGGCGGTGGTCGCCGAGGAGACCGCCCGGGCGGGCGTGAGCTTCGGCTCCTCCGGCGTGCACACCGGGCTGGTGCTGCCGTACCTGCTGGAGTACGCGAACGAGGAGCAGAAGCGGCGCTGGCTGCCCGGCTTCGTCTCCGGCGACATCATGACCGCGATCGCGATGACCGAGCCGGGCGCCGGCTCCGACCTCGCGGGCATCACCACCACCGCGAGGCTCTCCGAGGACGGCACCCACTACGTCCTGAACGGTGCCAAGACCTTCATCACCGGCGGCGTGCTGGCCGACCTGGTCCTGGTGGTCTGCCGCACCTCGCCGTACGACCCGGAGAACCGCCGGGCCGGTCTGTCCATCCTGTGCGTGGACACCACGTCGCCGGGCTACACCGTCGGCCGCAAGCTGCAGAAGATCGGCCTGCGCACCTCGGACACCGCCGAGCTGGCGTTCAGCGACGTCAAGGTGCCGGTGGAGAACCTGCTCGGCGAGGAGGGCAGGGCCTTCTCCTACCTGACCCACAACCTGGTGCAGGAGCGCCTCGCGATCGCCGTCAGCGCGTACGCGTCGGCCGCGGCGGCGGTGCGGTTCGCGGTGCAGTACGTCAAGGAGCGCAAGGTGTTCGGCAAGGCGGTGGCCGAGTTCCAGAACACCAAGTTCACCCTGGCCGACTGCGAGTCCCAGGTGATGGCGCAGCAGTCGATGGTGGACCGCGCGCTGGAGCTCTACCAGAACGGCGAGTTGAGCGTCGCGGACGCGGCCGCCGCGAAGCTGTTCTGCACCGAGTCGGCCTCCGTGGTCATCGACAAGTGCCTCCAGCTGCACGGCGGTTACGGCTACATCCTGGAGTACCCGATCGCCCGGCTCTACACCGACAACCGGGTGTTCCGGATCTACGGCGGCACCAGCGAGGTCATGCGCAGCATCGTCGCCAAGTCGCTGGGACTGTAGGCGCGTCGTAGGAGCGCCGGAGGATTTCCGAACTGCGGCGGGCCGTACCCCCATGACGGCCCGCCGCGCCCGTCCCGTACGGGCGGACGCGCCCGGTCGGACGGGCATGCCCGGTTGAGCGAGCGGGGCTCAGCCGGGTGAGCGGGCCCAGTCGGGCGAGCGGGCCCAGTCGGGCGAGCGGGCTCAGTTGGGCGAGCCGTGCTCCGCGCGCCAGGCCTCCCAGCCGGCCGCGGAGGCCACCTTGGCCTCGTGCAGGGCCCGCTGGGCGAGTGCGGTCGGCGGGGTCTCCAGGCTGCGCACCCAGTTGCGGCCGGCGGTGAGCAGCGCCGCGCACACCATCGCCGCCCCGGCCGCGCCGAGCACCGAGCCGATGCCCGTGAGCACCAGGCCGCCGGCCAGCATCGATCGGCTGACCTGGACCCCGCTGAAGATTCTCTGGTTGGTCGCCATGCCTCCACGATGGGGGCAGTCGGCGGGGGCTGCACCTCGGGTGACCCGCTCCGGGCCCCTCCGGGTGCGGTTCGACAGCGCGTCCGCGACCCTGGGCACGGGGTGAGGAGGAGCGATGCCCGATCTCGAACAGCTCGCCGTGGAGCACGCGGCCCTGGCGGCCGAGAGCCCGCACGGCCGCAGCGCCCACCTGGTGCTGCACGACGGCGTGCTGCGGCAGACCGTGATCGCGCTGACCGCCGGCACCGCGCTGGACGAGCACACCCCGCCCACCGCCGGAAGCGTCCAGGTGCTGCGCGGTCGGGTCTCGCTGACCATCGCCGGGCGGCGGACGGAACTGTCCGTCGGCGAGCTGGCACCCGTCCCGCAGGAGCGGCACGGGCTGCTCGCCCACGTCGACTCGGTGGTACTGCTGACGGCCGTCACCGCCTAGCCAGCGCCTACCGGCGCGCGTCGGACCCCAGCACGCTGCCGCTGACCAGTCGCAGTCCGCGCAGGAACTCCTGGCCACTGGGAACCAGTTCGGGCGCGGCCAGCCACTGGGCGGCGTACCCGGCCAGCAGGGTCTGGTAGAAGGCGCCGCGCGCCAGCTCCTCCTCGGTGTCCGGCACCTCGGGCAGGCCCTGGAACAGTGCGGCGAGCCCGAGCCGGCCCTCCTTCTGCGCCGCCCCGAGCGCCTGCGCGAGCTCGGGCTCGTGACCGGCCTGGGCGAGCGCCTCGAACTGGGCCGCCCAGAGCCCCCGGTGCTCGACGAAGACGTCCTTGAGCGCCTCCCAGACGGCGGCGAAGCGCACCTCCGGGTCGTCGGACACCTGGTTCGCGCCGGCGACCGCCTCGCCCAGGGACTGCCCCATCTCGCCGATCGCCTCGATCATCGCGGCGTTGAGCAGGGCGTCCTTGGAGCCGAAGTGGTAGCCGATCGCAGCCAGGCTGACGCCCGAGGCGGTCGCGATGTCGCGGGCCGTGGTGCGCCCGTAACCCTTCTCGTACAGGCAGCGCTTGGCGCCGGCCATCAGGTCTTCGCGGTTTCCCATGCCCTCGATCCTACGGAAGGACTGCACAGATGTCTTGCACGGAAGTCTAGGACGATTGATTTACACATACGTACTAGACAAGCGTCTGACACGTCCGTACTGTCTTCCCCATGACCGCAACCACCGGCCGCGCAGGCCGCCGCGAATGGATCGGCCTGGCCGTCCTCCTGCTCCCCACGCTCGTCCTGTCCATGGACATGGGCGTGCTGTTCTTCGCCGTCCCGTACATCTCCACCACGCTGGCGCCCAGCGGCACCCAACAGCTGTGGATCATGGACATGTACTCGTTCCTGCTGGCCGGGCTGCTCATCACAATGGGCGCGCTGGGCGACCGGATCGGCCGCCGCCGACTGCTGATGATCGGCGCGGCCGGCTTCACCGGCGCCTCACTGCTGGCCGCCTGGTCCGGCAGCGCCGAACAGCTGATCGCCGCCCGCGCCGTGCTCGGCGCAGCCGGGGCCACCGTGATGCCCTCGACCCTCGCGCTGATCCGCAACATGTTCCACGACCCCAAGCAGCGGCAGATCGCCCTCGGCGCCTGGGGCGGCATGCTCACCGCCGGAGCCACCCTCGGCCCGGTCGCGGGCGGCCTGCTGCTCGACCACTTCTGGTGGGGCTCGGCCTTCCTGCTCGCCGTCCCGGTCATGGTCCTGGTCCTGCTGACCGCACCCGTCCTGCTCCCCGAGTACCGCACCGCCGCCCGCACCGGCCGCTTCGACCTGCCCGGCGCCGCGCTCTCCCTCGCCGCGATCCTGCCGCTGGTCTACGGGATCAAGACCCTCGCCGTGGACGGCTGGAGCCTGCCGCCCGCGCTCGCCTTCGTCGCCGGGCTGCTGGTCGCCGCCGCGTTCGTCCAGCGCCAGCGCACCGCCGCCAGCCCGCTGATCGACCTGAGCCTGTTCCGGATCCGCACCTTCAGCGGGGCGATCAGCGTCAACACCCTCGCGATGTTCGCGATGATGGGCTTCGCCCTCTTCACCTCGCAGTACCTGCAGCTGGTCAAGGGCATGAGCCCGTTCACCGCCTCGCTCTGGTCGCTGGTGCCGAGCGTCGGCGTCGGCGCGGCGATCGGGATCAGCTCCGCCCTGGCCGGCAGGGTCCGCCCGGCGGCGCTGATGGGCGGCGGCTTCCTGGTCGGCGCGGCCGGCTTCGCGATGATGACCCAGGTCGGCGCGCACTCGCCGCTGGCGCTCATCCTCACCGCGGCGGGCGTGCTGGCCGCAGGCACTGTCGGGACCATGACGATGACCGCCGAGATGGTCGTCTCCGCCGCCCCCGTCGAGCAGGCCGGCGCCGCCTCCGCCACCTCCGAGACCGCCGTCGAACTCGGCAGCTCGCTCGGCATCGCCCTGCTCGGCGCGGCGGGCGCCGCGGTCTACCGCCACCAGCTGGACGGCGCCCTCCCGGCGGGCGTCGGCGGCCAGGCCGCCGACACGGCCCAGGACACCCTCGGCGGCGCGGTCGCCGTCGCGGCCCACCTGCCCGGACAGCTCGGCGCGGACCTGCTGGAGACCGCCCGCAACGCCTTCACCGACGGCCTGCACGTCGCCGCCGTCGTCGGCCTCCTCTTCGCGCTCGGCGCCGCCCTCCTGGCCTACCGCCTCCTCCGCCACCTCCCGGCCGCCGCCCCGGCCCCCGCCCCCGAGGCGGTTGCCGCCTGACCCACCCGACGGCCCCGATCCACGCGAGTCATCGAGAGCCCCCGCCCACCCCGGGCGGGGGCTCTCCGCCGTCCGCGGGTCGAGGGGCGGGTGGGTTCGGGGGGTCGCCTCGGGACGGGGTGGGGAAAGCCCCGGCGCCGGGGCGGGCGGGCGTGTCAGGGTGGGGTCATGGTGACTGGTCACGGGCGGGTGCGCGGGAGTTACGACGCGGTGGCGGAGGAGTACCTGGGGCGGATCGGAGGCGAGTTGGCGTACAAGGTGGTGGACCGGGCGCTGCTCGGGGTGGTCGTGGAGGAGGCGGCCGGCGGGGTGGTCGCCGACCTGGGGTGCGGGCCGGGGCACGTGGCGGGGTGGCTGGCCGAGCAGGGGGCCGGAGTGGTGGGCGTCGACCTGTCGCCGCGGATGGTCGAGCTGGCCCGGCGGGAGCAGCCGAAGGCGGAGTTCCGCACCGGCGACCTGCTGGCGCTGCCCGCCGCCGACGGGGAGTTCGCGGCCGCGGTGGCGCTGTACTCGGTGATCCACCTGGAGCCGGAGGAGCTGCTGCCGGCCTTCGTCGAGGTGCGGCGGGTGCTGCGGCCCGGCGGGGTGCTGCTGGTCTCCTTCCACCTGGGCGACGAGGTGCGGCGGATGGAGGAGTGGTGGGGTCACGAGGTCGACGTGGACTTCCACTTCCGGGGGACCGACGTCGTCGCCGCCCGTCTCGCCGAGGCCGGGTTCGCCGTCGAGGCGCGGCTGGAGCGGGAGGGCCTGCCCGAGGAGGCGCCCACCCGGCGCGGCTACCTGCTGGCGCGGCGCCCGCAGTGACCGGCCGATGACCGTCCACCCGGGGGTGGACGCCGGAGCTTCCACCCCCGGGTGCGTGTCGCGGCGGGCCGGCCGGAGGACCGTGAAGGGGTGACCACGACCGTCAGGAGCCGTCATGTCCCTGCCGTCCCTGCTCTCCCTGCTCGGCCTCGCCTGCTGGACCGGCTACGAGCTGTTGCTGCGCCGCCGCGAGGACACCGCCGCCGGTAGCTGGCGCGCGGACGACCGCGACCGCGGCTCGACCCGGCTGCTGATCGGCTGCTACCTCGCGTCGGCCCTGGTCGTGGTGCTGTTCAGCCGCGCCTCGATCGGCGAACTGCCCACCTGGGCCGACTGGTTCGGGGTCGCCCTGGTCGCCGCCGGGCTGGCGCTGAGGGCCTGGGGCATGCACACCCTGGGCCGCTACTACACCCGCACCCTGCGCACCGTGGACACCCAGCACCTAGTCCGCAGCGGCCCGTACCGGTCGATCCGCCACCCCGGCTACGCCGGCAGCCTGCTGGTATGGGGCGGCTACGCGCTCGGTACGGCGGGCTGGGCGGCGGCCCTGGTGGTCGTCACGCTGCTGCTCGGCGCCTACGGCTGGCGGATCGCCGCCGAGGAACGGCTGCTACTGTCGGCCTTCGGCCCGGCGTACGCGCAGTACCGTACGGTCTCCAAGCGGCTGGTGCCGTTCGTCTACTGACGTACCGGCGCCGGTACGGGTGTGAGGCAGCACACCGACCACCCGGGAACGCGACCGCCCGCACTGATGATCCGCCTGAACGGCACCCGGTTTTTGGCCAGCGTTTCCCGTCCGGTGTATCCGTTCGCCGTCAGGTCCAGGCATACTGGCGAGCATGGGCGCTAGCGCCCCCCGTGACTCTAGACAAGAAGGGACCGGTGGCCAGGGATGCTGCGGAACGGTCTTGAGCCCTGGCACATCTTCGTGGTGCTGGCGGTCGTCATCCTGCTGTTCGGGTCGAAGAAGCTGCCGGAGATGGCGCGCGGCCTCGGTAAGTCGATGCGCATCCTGAAGGCGGAGACCAAGGCGATGCGCGAGGAGGACCCCTCGGCGGAGGCCGGCACCGCCCAGAGCACGGCCGCCCCGCAGCAGCCCGCCGACCGTCCGGCCGTCACGCCGACCAACGTGACCAAGGCCACCGAGGCGAAGCGCCCCGAGACGACCGCCTGAGTCGCACAAGCTCCCGTCGAGCCCCTGGTGGACCCCCACCAGGGGCTCGACGCTTGTCCGGAAGGCGACCGCGCGCGGCAGGTCGGCGACACCCGGGACGGGGGAACCGATCGTCAGCCCGGGGCCGCCCAGGCGCAGCGTCAGTCGTCCTGCGGGTCTGCGGCGGTGGCGTGGAGGGTGGCGAAGAGGGCCGAGAGGCGGGCGTTCCAGTTGGCGTAGGTGGGGGCGTCGACGGCGTGCTTCTTGCCCAGGTCCTTGATCGTCTTCTGGGCGGCCTTGAGCTCCTGGGCGGCGTCGTCCGGGTTGCCCTCGTTGAGGCGGGCGGCGGTGTCGTCGAGGATCTGCAACAGCTCCGTCTGCTTGTCGCGCTCCTTGGTGATCGGGGCCTGGGCGACGGCCTGACGGAACGACTGGAGCTGCAGCGCGGCGGGCTGGTTGCGCGGTACGGCCTGGGTGGGGGCCGGGAGCCCGGCCGGGGTGGTGGGGGCGGCCGATCCGGTGGTCGGGGTGGGCGTGGGCGCCCCCGCCGGGGTGGTGGCGCGGGCGGTGGCCGCAGGCTTGGCGGCGGCGTTGCCGGCAGGCTCGTCGAAGGCGGTGAGGGCCAGGGCGGTGATCCCGGCCAGGCCGGCTATGCCGAGGGCCCCGAGGACCAGGGGCTTGTTGCGGCGGTTCCGGGCGGGCGCGGAAGGGGCGGCGGGCGGCGCGACCGGGATCGGCGCCATCACCGAGGTGGCGGCGGCCGGGGGTCGGTGCGGCTGGGGCGGGAGCAGGGTGGTGTGCTGCTGGTCCGGGTGCACCGGGGCGACCGGCGGCAGCATCTGGGTGGGAGCGGCGGTCGCGAGCAGCTCCGCCGTCGGGTCGCCGACGGCCAGGCCCGGGACGGTGCCCAGCAGCTCGGCACGCGCCGCGGCGGCGTCGGCGGGTCGCTCCGCCGGGTTCTTGGCGAGCAGGCGCAGCACGGCCGTGTCCAGGGCCGGCGGCAGACCGGGGCGCCGTACGGACGGGGGCAGGGGCTGCTCGCTGACGTGCTTGAAGGCGATCGCCACCGGGGTCTCTGCGGTGAACGGGGTCTCGCCGGTGAGCATCTCGGTCAGCACGCAGCCGACCGCGTACAGGTCGGTACGGCCGTCCAGGGCGGAGGCGGTGGCCTGCTCGGGCGAGAGGTAGGCGGCCGTACCGAGCACGCTCGCGGTCTGGGTCAGGTTGTTGGAGGAGCCCGCTCTGGCGATGCCGAAGTCCACGACCTTCACGCCGCCGTCGTCGGTGATCATGATGTTCCCGGGCTTGATGTCCCGGTGCACCAGCTCGGCCGCGTGCGCCACCGCCAGCGCCTCGCAGACCGCCGCAGCGATCCCCACCGCCCGCTCCACCGGCAGCTGCGGCTGCTGGGCCAGGACGGCGGCCAGCGAACGGCCCTGGACCAGTTCCATGACGATGAACGGGGTGCCCTGGTCCACGCCGGAGTCGAAGACCATGACGATCCTCGGGTGCACCAGCATCGCGGCGTGCTGCGCCTCCCGGCTGAAGCGCTCGGCGAAGCGGGGGTCGTCCGCCAGGCCGCCGTTGAGGACCTTGACGGCCACCTGGCGGCCCAGCACGCGGTCGACGCCGCGCCAAACGGTGGCCATGCCGCCGACGCCGAGTATCTCGACGAGTTCGTAACGCCCGTTCAGCGCCCGTCCGATCACCTGCAGCTCCCCTCACGTGCGGCGCCCGGGGTCCCGGGCCGCGTCGTGCACCTGTGCACGATAGCCGCCTCGTCGTTGGGGATGGCCGGGGGCGGGGGCTGGGTTCCGGGTGGGGCGGGTGGATGTTGTGGGGGTGGCTCTCGGGAGAGCCGGTGCGGGTGGGCAGGGGCCGCTGAGGGCCCCTGAGGGGCTTCGCGCCGGGGGTGGCGGCCGGGGGACCGGGCAGCGGTCCCCCGACCGCCGGCGCGGGGGTGCGGCCCGCCCGGACTGCGGGCGGGCGGGCCGCACGTTCCGGGCCCGCCGGGCCGGGGCGCATCCGGGGTGAGCGCCTGCCGGGCCGGCCGGGGCCGGGGCCGGGTGGACGGCGGGCACGGGGGAGCCGACCGGCCACCCGGGGTCTTCGGGTGGTTGTGCGTCCTGCGGGTGGTGCGGGTGGTTCAGTCCGGGTGGGCGACGAGCCCGGGGGGAGTCGCTCGCCGCCCACCCGGAGTTCTGGGGGTCATCTCCGGACCGACTGGTCGTTCTCGGAGGGGACGGTTCTGCTCGGACGGATGTCCGGCGGGGTGGGTGCGGCCGGTGGGGTCGGGACGGTCACGCCGCCCTTGCCGGGTTTGGCGCCGCTACCGCCGCTGTCCTGGCCGTTGGTGCCGCCGCCGTTGGCGTTGCCCTTGCCGGGGTCCGCGCCGTTCCTGCCGCCGTCGGCCCCGGAGCCGTTGCCCGTACCGGAGTCGGTACGGCCGGGGGCGCTCGGCTGTCCGGTGGCGCCCTGGTGGTCGCCGCCCGGTCGGCCGAGGGCCCCGTCGCAGTAGTCCGTCACGCTGTCCGCCCCGCCGGCCGCCGCGATCAGCGAGGCGAAGAACGGGTCGGCGGCCAGCTGGTGCGGGCGCTCGCCCTTGCCCGTGCGGTCCGCGAAGGCCTGGCAGAGCGGGACCAGCTCGGGCGGCAGGACGGGTCGGGCGCCGTGTCCGTCGGTCGTGGGGGTGCCGGGCGCGGCGGTGCCGGAGGGGACGGCCGCCTGCGGCCCGCCGGAGGCGCCGCCGGACGGCCTGCCGGACCCGGACGGGGTCGAGGAGGCGGAGCCCGTGCCGGAGGCGGACGCGCCCGACGAGGTGCCGGTCGAGCCGCTCGGGACGGCCACCGTGTGCTCCGGCTCGGACGGGCCGCCGACCAGGGGGGACGGCAGGTTGCCGGTGCCGGCGGCGACCGCGACCCCGCACAGCGCGGTGGCTCCGAGCACGGCGGCAGCGGCCTTCGTGCTGAAGGCCCTGGCCAGCGCGGCGGTTGCCATCGATCGTCTCCGGACGGGGGTCACTACGGGGTCGGGCGTGAGACTCGCCTCCCGGAACGCGGCCAGTGCGGCCTCCTCCCCGGCCAGTTCCGCCGCCGTCGCCGGGGCGGCGGCCGCGGCCAGCACCCGGGCGACGTGCCCGGGACCGTCCGGTCCGGTGAGCGAGGCGTCCTGCCCGGCCGACGGGCCGCCCACGGCACCGCCGAGCAGTTGCTCGGCGGCATCACGGTCGATCCGACGGGATCGGTTGGTGCTCATCTCATGTCCTTCAGCGTCGCGGCCCGGCGTTCTGTCACACCCTGCGGAGAACTTTTTTTCGCGAGTCTCTTCGCGGGTTCCTTCGCGGACTCACCCGCGGACTCCTTCACCGGGCCCGACGGCTGGTTTCCGGCCCCCGGTTCGGCCCGGCGGGCGGCCGGGATGCCGGCCCCGGACGCGAGCGGCTGCTCCAGCAGCTTGGCCAGCCGCCGCAGCCCCCGGTGGGCGGCCATCCGGACGCTGCCGGCCCGTTTGCCGAGCACCCGGGCGGCGCTCTCGGCGTCCAGCTCCATGACCACTCTCAGCAGTACCGCCTCGGCCTGGTCGCGGGGCAGCCGGGAGATCAGCGCCAGCGCGTCGGCGGTGCCGACGGTGGTCAGCGCGGCGCCCGCGGTGTCGTCCCCGGCCGCGAGCTCGACCAGGTACTCGAAGGGCAGGTCGGCGACCGGGCGGCGGCGCCGGGCGCGCAGGTGGTCCATGGCGCGGTTGCGGGCGATGGTGGCGGCCCAGCCGCGGAAGCCGTCCCCGTCGCCGGAGAAGCCGCGCAGGTCGCGGGCGATCTGCAGCCACGCCTCGGAGGCGATGTCCTCTGCGTCCTGCATGTCCTCGGGCCGTCCGCCGACCAGCACCCGCAGGTAGCGCAGCAGGCCCGGCTGGACGGTCCGGAACAGCAGCCGGAACGCCTCCTCGTCCCCGTCCTGTGCGGCGCGGACCGCCTCGGTCAGGTCGGGGGGAGCGGGGGCCTGGCCCCGCGGCGGGCCGGCGGGAGGGACTGGTCCGGACCGGCCGAGGGGGCTGCCGGTGCCCGCTCCGGGGCGTTCTGCACTCTGCACCCGCCACATCATGCGCCATCCGGGCGAACGGGGCGGCGCCGGACCTTCAGCCCGCCGGACGGCACCCGCCGGGTGCCGGTCGCCCTGGACGACGCCGTCGCCGCCGTCCGCCGCCGGGCGCGCTGGGCCGCGAGCCGTCCGTCCCCCCTCGGGAACGTGCAGGTCGGAGGGCGTGTCATGGAGCGCACCGTGACAACTGTCATGCGGATCCGGCAACGGACGGCACTGCTCCGCCGGGGGGTCGGCCGGAAAAACTGGAGGCACGACGCGGGCCGGAGCCCGCGGCCACCAGTCGGGGAGGAACCCACCATGAGCAGCCAGACCGTCAGCGCCGCCGACACCACCGCCCCCGCCGCCTCTCCGGCCCGGGGCGCCGCGCACGCCGAGGCGCCGAACCCGCTGGTCTCCGGGCTCCGCCCGCTCGCCCTCGACGTGGTCGCCCCGCTGGCCGGCTACTACGTGCTGCATTCGGTCTGCGGTCTGAGCGAGTTCGCCGCGCTGGCCTGGAGCAGCGCCTTCCCGGCCGGCCGGACCGTCCTCGGGCTGCTGAGCGAGCGCAAGCTCAACCTGTGGGCCACTCTGATGCTGGTGGTCAACCTGGCGGGCCTGGCGCTCACCTTCGTCACCGGCGACGCCCGCATGATGATCGCCAAGGACGGCGGGCTGAGCGGCACCGTGGCGCTGGCGATCCTGGTCTCGGCGCTGGTCGGCCGGCCGGTGATGACCCCGATGCTGATGCCGTTCGTCACCAAGGGGAACCGGGAGCGCGCCGGCGCCTGGCAGCGGCTGGTCGAGGGCCGGGCGGCCGCCTCGCGGGCCTTCCGCCGCCACGAGCGGGTCTTCGCCGGGATCTGGGGCACCGCGCTGCTGGCCGAGTGCGTGGCCCGGGTGGTCGGCGCCTTCACCCTGCCGGTCTCGACCATGGCCTGGCTGTCCACCGTGTTCCTGATCGGCGCGATCGTGGGCGGTTCGATGCTCGGCCAGATCGCGGTCGAGCCGATCGAGAAGCTGGTCAGCGCCGAGGCCGAGCACCCGACCGCCGCCTGAGCCGCCGGACCGACCGGGCATCGACAACCGCCTGAACTGCCGGTTCCGACGATTCGAGCAGTCAGGAACCATCGGAATCCCCCGGGAGTCCTTATAACGAGGGGGTAACGGGACCCCCCGAAACGACGAACCGGGGAGCCCACCATGCGGACGAACGCGCTGACCACCACCGAGGACCGCACCCTCGTCTGGGACGGCTGCCTGAACGTCCGCGACCTGGGCGGACTGCCCACCGCCTCCGGTCGGCTGACCGCCCGCGGGGCGATAGCCCGGGCCGACAACCTGGACCGCCTCACCCGCGAGGGCTGGGACGCCCTCCTCGACCACGGTGTCCGCACCGTGGTCGACCTGCGTGACACCGAGGAGTACCAGCCGCTCCTCCCGCTCCCCGAGGGCGTCGAGCTGATCCGCGTCCCGCTGGACGAACTGGCCGGCTCCGCCTGGTGGGACACCTACGGCCGACTGGACGGCACCCCGCTGGCCCTGCGCCCCTACCTGGACCACTGCCCGCACGCGGCCGTCGCGCTGATCTCCGCGATCGCGGGCGCCCGCCCCGGCGGCCTGGTGGTGCACTGCGGCGCCGGCCGTGACCGCACCGGCCTGGCCGCCCTGCTGCTGCTCGCCCTGGCCGGCGTCGACCAGGCCACGATCGCCGAGGACTACCTGCTGAGCGGCCCCAACGTCCGCCCGCTCTACGGGATGCTCGGCCTGCCGGACCCGTACCAGCGGATCGACGCGGTGCTGGCCGAGGCCGGGACCACCGCCGAGGCCGTCCTGGAGTCCGCGCTCGACGGGCTCGACCCGGTGGGCTACCTGCTCGCGGCGGGGGCCACGCCGACCCAGATCGCCGCCGTCCGGGACCGGCTGCTGCCCGCCGCCTGAGGACCTCACGGGACCCGGCCCGGAGCGCGGCCCGGGCCGGGCGGACACTACCCACGGATAACGTCAACCGATGGTTGACGATCATGGATCGACAACCTATGGTTGACGCATGGAGAATCCCGTTGTTCCCAACACCACTCCGCTGCGCCTCGACGACCTGATCGCCGCGATCAAGAAGGTCCACGTCGACGCGCTCGACCAGCTCTCCGACGCGGTCATCGCCGCCGACCACCTCGGCGACCTCGCCGACCACCTGATCGGCCACTTCGTGGACCAGGCCCGCCGTTCCGGCGCCTCCTGGACCGACATCGGCCGCAGCATGGGCGTCAGCAAGCAGGCCGCCCAGAAGCGCTTCGTCCCCAAGGGCCCGGGCACCCCGAACGACCTCGACCCCAGCCAGGGCTTCTCCCGGTTCACGGCCCGGGCCCGCAAGGTCATGGTGGCCTCGCAGGAGGAGGCCCGGCAGGCGGGCAACGCCGAGATCACCGCCGAGCACATCCTGCTCGGCCTGCTCGACCAGCCCGAGGGCATCGGGCTCAAGGCACTCGCAGCCCAGGGCGTCACCCCGGAGGCCGTCCGGGCGGCGGCCACCGCCGTCCTGCCGACCCCGGTCGAGCAGGCGGTGCCGGCGCTGATCCCGTACGGCGCCCAGGGCAAGAAGGTGGTGGAGCTGACCTTCCGCGAGGCGCTCAAGCTCGGGCACAACTACGTCGGCACCGAGCACATCCTGCTCGCGCTGCTGGAGTGGGAGAACGGGCAGGGCGTGCTCGCCGGGCTGAAGGTGGACAAGTCCGAGGCGGAGACCTTCACCTCGGAGGCCATCGCCGCCATCATCGCCGCCCGCGACGCGGAGGCCGAGCAGCAGCAGTGAGGAACCGGCGCCCCGCCCCGAACGGAACTCCCGTCCGGGGCAGGGCACTTCCGTGCGCTTCCGGTCAACCGCGCGCCAAGGCCTGGCCTGGAGCCCGCAGATGCGGGTGGTGACGATCCGGACCCGATCGTCGACGGCCGCCTCCAGCGCCGCCCGCAGTCGGGCCGAAGTCGGGCCGAACGGGCCGGGCGGCGGTCGAGTCGGTCGGCGCCGGCGACCGGCCCTCGGGGGGGGTGGTCAGAGCCAGCCCAGCCGGGCCGCCTTCAGGCCGGCCTCGAAGCGGCTGCTGGCGTCGAGGCGCTCCATCAGCGCGGCCATCTGCCGCCGGACGGTGCGCAGCGAGACGCCCAGGCGCTTGGCCGCGGTCTCGTCGGTGAGCCCGGACGCGAGCAGTTTGAGCAGTTCCTTCTCGACCGGGCTGAGCCCGGACTCGGCCTCGGAGCCGGAGGTGGTGTCGGCGCCGAGCGGGACGGCGGTTTCCCAGGCCTGCTCGAACAGGGCGACGAGATTGGCGACGATGGCCGGCTCGCGGGTGCACAGCGCGCCCCGCCGGGTGTTCGCGGGGTCGATGGGGACGACGGCGACCTTCCGGTCGAAGACCAGCAGCCGGGGCGGGAGCACGGGGGCGGTCCGCACCTGCCCGCCCAGCCCGGTCATCCAGCGCGCGTAGCCGAAGGTGGCCGCGTCGTTGCGGACGCTGTTCTGGTAGAGGGTCAGCAGCGAGATCCCCCGCCTCATCGCGTCCTCGTCCAGCGGGCGGGAGGCGTCCAGGCTGGCCTGCGACTGGGCGCCGCCCGGCATCACGCTCAGGCACTCGGTGCTGAGCTCCCGCGCCAGCGCCTCCAACTGGGCCTGGATGGCGTCCAGTCCGACCAGGCGCACACTGCCCTCGTGCTCGACGAGCGGGCGCTGGTCGGCGTATTCGGAGACCGCGCGGGCGGCGGCGGCCCGCTGTGCGACCAGCTCCTGCTGGCGGCGGAGCAACTCCCGCTCCTGTCGGCGCAGGGCGGCCTCCAGGGCCAGCTCCGGGCTGACCACCCGGAAGGTGCCCGGCGCGTCGCGGGAAGGCCGCAGCAGCGCACTGTCGGCCAATTGGTCGAGCGCGTCGCGGACCTGCGACTCCGGCACGGAGAGCCGTGCGCTCAGCTCGGCCACCCCGTGGGCGGAGCTGGCGAGCATGGTCTCGTAGACGGCGGCGGCGGTGGCTTCGAGCCCTAGAAGGCCCAGTACGTCCTGCATCAAGATCCCCCTGGTCGACACGGTGTTCGCACCCGTGCGCCCATGATCATTTCAGTCGTATACAGGCCGTGCAAGAAAACGGATTCAAGGGGCGAATCAACCCAAGAAGCTCGCAAGGCGGTTGCCGGTGCGGCCGTCCTGGCACCAAGGTGCCAGGACGCTTGGTGCCAGCCGAAACCCCTCCCCAGCGGCCCTCCGGTCCGGCAGAGTATCCCTCGTCGGGAACGCCGGACGAGAAAAGACCGGAACCGACGGAAGCCGCGGGAAAATCCGCGCAGCCAATCATTCGATTTCGTACGGGGGTACTGCCATGTCCAGGGTCGCTCGAATTGTCACCGGTTTTGCCGCGGTCGGCGCGCTCATGATTTCCGCCGCACCGGCCGCGAGCGCCCTGAGCGGCATCGGCTGGGACGTCGCCCCGGCGGGCGCCACCACCACCCAGGCCACCCAGGCCTCGGGCATCGGGTGGGACTGAGCGGATGTACGTCGCCCTTACCCGCCTGGAACCGGCCTTCACCGCCGACGAGCCCACGGACGCGGACGCCCAGTTGGTGCACGACGTCCTCTGGGCGCACGCCACACCGGCCGACCGACTGGAGCACGTCCGGGCCCGGGCCGAGGCGGGCGGAATCGATCTGACGCTCTTCCTCAGCCGCGGGATCGGCGGTCAGGAACAGGCGAAGGCGCAGTCCGAGGACCTGCTGCGCAGAGCGCGGCACGCCACGGCACTTTCCCTCTACGGAATTCCAGGGATCTACAGCTGAATTCCACCACCCCATGAATCCGGTCTTTTCCCAGTCGCTCACGGAGAAATTCCCGATGTCTCAGCACAGCATCCGGCGCATCGCCCTCTTCGCCGGCGCCCCGGCTCTGGTCGCTGCGGTTCTGGCCGTGAGCGGCTTCGCGGACGCCGCGCCCGATCAGTCGGTGGCCGCTTCCGCCGCTCCCTCCGGCTCCCCCTCCGCCGCACCCTCCGGCTCCCCGTCCGCCGCTGCCCCCGGTGGTCCTGCCGCCTCCGCCGCTGCCCCGGCTGTCGCCCCTGCCACCGCGCCTGCTCCCGCGCCTGCTCCCGCAACCGCCGCGCCGTCGGCATCGGCCGACTCCGCGGCTCCCTCGACCGCGCCGAGCGCCACGACCCCGCCGCCGCCGCTGGCGCCGGCCAAGCTGCCGGACAACGCCGCGGCCTCCTGGAAGCCAATGGCACCCCCGCACACGCAGCCCGTCACCCACGACATCGGCCTCAACGAGTGCGCGTCCGTCCACGGCGCCCTGACCTGGCAGCAGCAGGGCTACGTCAGTGCGTTCAAGACCCCCGCGATCCAGGACTCGTTCAGCTTCGCCGACCCGGCCACCGCCCAGCGCACCTACCAGTCGCTGCTGGCCACGATGGACAGCTGCCAGGACGCCTCCCGCGCTCTGCAGACCAAGGCCCACGTGAGCGCCGACGCCCAGGTCAGCCGGACCGCCACCACCACCGACGGCACCGCCTACGCCCGCCAGTGGACCGCCGTCGGCGGTATGTCCGCAGCCGGGCCCCAGACCAGCCACATCTACCTCGTCCAGCGCGGAAACCTGCTGACCGTCCTGCAGTTCCCGGAGCCGGCCGAGAGCGGCGCCACGTACGCCACCAAGGACGACCAGTCGGCACTCACCGCTCTCGCCGACCAGATGAACTCCGCGAGCGCCACGAAGTAGCTCGCAGCACGCCGAAGACCTTCCTTCCACCCGTCAGGACCACGTCGCCATGCCTCGTATCACCCGTGCCGCCCTCCGCTCGACCGCCGTCGTCGTGGCCGGTTGTGCCGCCTCCTCGCTCTTCATCGCCATGCCCGCCGCCCACGCCGCTTCGAGCGCCGGAGGCACGATCTCCCGCGGCGAGGTGCTGGCCCGCGCACAGAGCTGGGTCGACGAGGGCGTCCCCTACAACCAGTCGGGCTACAAGAGCGACGCCAACGGCACCTACCGCGAGGACTGTTCCGGGTTCGTCTCCATGGCCTGGCACCTGACCGACAGCCTGGTCACCCAGACCCTGCCGAACGTCTCCACCAAGATCGGCTTCTCCGACCTGCAGCCCGGTGACGCGCTCGACTACACCGACGAGCACACCTTCCTGTTCGCCAACTGGACCGACAAGTCGACCGGCGACTTCACCTACTACGCGGAGAGCAACTCCCACAACCCGACCCACGGGCCGACCTCCGCCAACATCAACAACTCCACCGTCGAAGGCTGGCCCACCAGCTACTACACCGCGCTGCGCTACAACAACATCGCCGACGACGCGTCCCCCGCCGTCGCCTCGGTGACCGGCCTCTCCACCGGCACCATCGTCAGCGGCCAGATCAACCTGACCGCGTCGGTCTCGGAGAGCGCCGGCACGCCGACCGAAGCCGACTTCTCCATCGACGGCAACCCGGTCGCCTCCGCCACGGGCTCCGGCCCCGGCTACTCGGCGTCGTTCGACACCAGGAAGCTGGGCGACGGCCCGCACACCCTGACGGTGAGCGCGAAGAACGCCGCCGGTGCCGCGGGCACCGCCTCCGCACCGATCACCTTCTTCGTTGCGAACCGGGGTACGGCGACCACGACGACCGGTGACTTCAACGGTGACGGCAAGGACGACATCGCCGTCCTGTACAACAGCGGACAGGATGCCTCCGGCAAGAACCTGGTGACGCTGTACACCTTCCTGAGCAACGGCGCGACGTTCAACACGCCGGTCGACGTGTGGGACAACAACGACAAGGTCAACGGCAGCTGGACCTGGGACAACGCCAAGATCCTGGTGGGCGACTTCAGCGGGACGGGCAAGTCCGACATCGTCGTGATGTACAACAGCGGACAGAGCAGCACGGGCAAGTACCTCACCACGCTCTACAAGTTCGCCAACAACGGATCCGGTGGCTTCCAGAACCCGGTGAAGATGTGGGACAACGACGACAACATCAACGGCAGCTGGAACTGGAACAACCTGAAGCCGGTCGTCGGTGACTTCAGCGGCACCGGCAAGGCCGACATCGCCGTCCTGTACAACAACGGGCAGGACAGCTCGGGCAAGAACATGCTGACGATCTACAAGTTCGCCAACAACGGCTCGGGCGGCGTCCTGAACCCGGTGAACGTGTGGGACAACAACGACAAGGTCAACGGCAGCTGGAACTGGAACTCGATCAAGCCGGTCGTCGGCAAGTTCAGCGGCACCGGCAAGGACGACATCGGCGTCCTGTACAACAGCGGACAGGACAGCTCGGGCAAGAACATGCTGACGATCTACAAGTTCGCCAGCAACGGCTCGACCTTCAACGCCCCCGTGGACATCTGGGACAACAACGACAAGGTCAACGGCAGCTGGAACTGGAACTCGGTGAAGGCCGTCGCCGGTGACTTCAGCGGCACCGGCAAGTCCGACATCGTCGTGATGTACAACAGCGGACAGGACTCCTCCGGGAAGGGCCTGGTCACGCTCTACAAGTTCGCCGGCAACGGCTCCACCCTGAACACGCCGGTCAACGTGTGGGACAACAACGACAAGGTCAACGGCAGCTGGACCTGGGACAAGGCGAAGCTGGTCGCGGGCAAGTTCAGCGGAACGGGCAAGTCCGACCTCGCCGTGATGTACAACGCCGGCCAGGACACCTCCGGGAAGAACATGCTGACGATGTACAAGTTCGCCAGCAACGGCTCGACCTTCAACACCCCCGTCGACGCCTGGGACAACAACGACAAGGTCAACGGCAGCTGGGACTGGTACCGCGCCGACCTCGGCTGACCCCAACCGACGCAAGCAGCCCCGGAGGGAACTCCCCTCCGGGGCAAGGCGCTTCCGGGCACTTCCGGGCGCTTGCGGTCGACCGCGCGCTAGAACCCGGAGATGTGGGTGGTGACGATCCGGACCCGGCCGTCGACGGCCGCCTCCAGCGCCGCCCGCAGTCGGGCCGAACGGGCCGGGCCGAGCAGTTCCAGGGCCTCCTCGACGGGGGCCCAGCGGAAGGTGTCCAGCTCGCCGGCCGGGACGGTCACGGGGGTGCCGTCCGGGACGGTGCCGAAGTCGAACATGAAGTGCTCGGCCGGGTGGTCCAGTTCACCCGAAGGGTGGGTCCAGGAGATGGCCAGCAGCTCGCCGGCCTCCCCCACGATGCCGGTCTCCTCCTCCAACTCCCGCACGGCGCACTCGACCGGGCCCTCGCCCAGGTCGATCGTTCCGCCCGGGAACTGCCAGTGCTCGCGGTACCCCGCCTTCACGATCAGGATCCGGCCGGACTCGTCGCGCAGCAGGCAGCCCGCTGCCGCGTAGATCCGGGGCAGCGAGGCCAACCATTCCTCGCGGGACCTCAAGGGCTCGGCCGTCACTGTGCTCCTCCTCGGGCAGGGTGGGTGCGGTCGCCGCCCACTCTGCCATCGGGCGGTCCGACGCGGATCCGCCCCGGACCGATGAGTCCGTGCCCTCCCGAGGGTCCAACCGGTATGAGAACCACACCGGACGAAGCCGTACTGACCTGTGACCTGGGCGCGCTGACCGCCCCCGACCTGGCCGTCGTCGACGCCCTCGCCCGGCTGCGGCTGGCCGCCGCCCGGCACGGGGTCGGCCTGGTGCTGCTGAACGCGGGCGGCCGGCTGCGGGAGCTGCTCGCGTTCAGCGGGCTCTCGGCACTGCTACCGGGAGCGGCGGATCCGCTGGACCTCGCGGAACCGGCGGAGTCGGCGGCACTGACGGCACTCGCGGAGCCGGCGGGGCTACTCGGCGTCCAGCCGGGGCGGGAGGCCGAAGAGCGGGAAGAGCACGTCGGTGTCCAGGAAGTTGGTGAAGCCGGTGATCCGGCCCCCTGACACCTCCAGGACGACCAGCGCCCATGGCTCGTGCCCGCCCGCCGGGCTCGGCCGGTACTGGGCGAAGGCCGGGCCGCCGTTGGCCGTCACCGGCAGCAGCCGGGAGCCCCGGCAGCCGTGCCCCGGGCCCAGCATCCAGGCCCGGATCTCGTCCTGCCCCTGCAGCCACATCGCGAACGGCGGCATGTTGAGCGTGACGTCCTCGTGCAGCAGCGCGGCCAGGCCGTCCATGTCGTACGCCTCGAAGGCGCGGACGTAGCGGTCCAGCAGCGCGCGGTGGTCCGCGTCCAGTGCCGGGGCCGGGCGGACGGCCGAGGCGTCCGTGGCGAGCACCGCGCGGGCCCGCTGCAGCGCGCTGTTGACCGAGGCGACCGTGACACCGAGCAGTTCGGCCACCTCGGCGGCCTTCCAGCCGAACACCTCGCGCAGGATCAGCACCGCCCGCTGCCGGGGCGCGAGGCGCTGCAGCACGGCGACGAAGGCCAGCTTCACCGACTCGCGCTGGGCCGCCACCTCGGCCGGGTCCCCCGTCTCGGGGAGCACCCGGCCGTCCGGCGCGGGGCCGATCCAGGTCACCTCGGGCAGCTGGGTGCCGCTCGCGGTGGCCACCGTCACCGGCCCGGCCAGGTCCATCGGACGGGCCCGGGCGCCCCGGCCGTTCAGCGCGTCCAGGCAGACGTTGGTGGCTATTCGGTACAGCCAGGAGCGCAGCGCGGCCCGGCCCTCGAAGCCCTTGTGCCCGCGCCAGGCCCGGATCATGGTCTCCTGCACCGCGTCCTCGGCCTCGAAGACCGAGCCGAGCATGCGGTAGCAGTAGCCCGTCAACTCCGTGCGGTACCGCTCCAACTGGAGCTCGACCGGCCCCTCCGTGATCACCTCGGCCATGGTTGCCCCCGTCGCCCCACCGTGTTCTGATGCGCCGACAGGAACCTAGCGCACGACACCGACAGCCGGGTCACTGCTTGCCGTACGCCTGACCGGAACCGAAGCCGGTGGTCAGCAGCTTCCACTGGGTGGGGGCCTCCTGACCGTCGATGCCGGTCGGATTGAGGCTGACCACCACGGTGCGGGAGAGGTCGCGGGTGGCGAAGACCGCGCTGGTGTAGCCCGGGCGGGAGCCGGTCTTGCCCCAGACCTCGGTGCCGTTGGGCAGGACGGCGCGCAGCAGGCCGCCCTTGCTGAAGCAGGCGTGCCCGGCGGTCGGGCCGATGTCGCAGTTCTTGTTGTTGTGGTTCGGCAGGTCCGGGACGTCGAACAGCTCGGCCTGCTGGGCGGGCGGCAGCAGCCGGCCGCGGAAGAGGGCGCCGAGGAAGTGCTCCAGGTCGGCGGCGGAGGAGACCATGCCGCCCTCGGCCCACGGGTACGGGCTCTGCTCGGTGACGTCCACCCGGTCGGTGCCGCCGTCGGCGGCCTTGACGTCCAGGTAGCCGGTGGCGTGCGGGCCGCGGATGTCGAGGTCGTCGGCGTCCGGGACGTAGGTGGCGTGCAGGCCGAGCGGGCGGGTGATCCGCTGCCGCACCTGATCCGCGTAGCTGTCGCCGGTGACCTTCTCGATCACCATGCCGGCGATGAAGTAGTTGTTGCCGTTGTACTGCTGGGCGGTGCCGGGCGGGAAGCTCATCGGCTGGGTGAGCATGTCGGCCACCACCTGCTCGGGGGTGAACCCGTCCGCCTTGTGCGCGGCGAACCACCCCGTGCTGCCGTCACCGGAGGTCATGCCGCCGCCCCCGGGCAGACCGCTGGTGTGGTCGAGCAACTGCCCGACGGTGACCGGCGGGTAGTCGGCCGGGAGCAGACCGGGCAGGTACTGCTGGGCGGTGCCGTTCAGGTCGACCTTGCCCTCGGCGACGAGCTGGAGCATCACCGTCGCGGTGAACACCTTGGTGATGCTGCCGATCCGGAACCTCGCGTCGGCCGGGACGTCGTCCCCGGAGGTGCCGTGCCAGCGGGCGTCCGGACCGGCGGTGCGCACCAGGGCGCCGGTGATGTCGCCGGGGAGGGCGTGGACGGCGGCGTCGAGGGCGTCCCGGTCGAGCGGGCCGGGTCGGGACGTCGCGGTGGCGGTGGCGGCGGCGGTGGCGGCCGGCGGGGCGTCGGCGGCCAGGGCGGGGGACGCCGCGCCGACCGTGACGGCGGCGAGCAGCGCGCCGGCCGCCACGAGGGTGGTCCAACGACGGCTGGGGATGGGGGCGTTCATGCGGGGACTCTCCAACGGCGGTGCGCCCGGAGGGGGCGGCGGCTCGGACGGGACCGAGTCTTCGGGAGAGCGGCCGCTCGCGACATCGGGGAACCGCCCGGAGGCGCCCCGGAGGCGCCCCCGAGACGCCCCGGACAAGGCCCCTGGCCACGTGTCAGGGGCGGACGCCCGGATCTCGGCATCCGCCCCCGAGGGGCCGTCGGGCGGCGCCGGGCGCCGCCGGTCAGTGGGCGGAGTGCTTCTCCGCGCCGCGGTGCCGGTGCCCCTTGAGCTCCGCGTGCATCGACGGTGCGGCGTGCATCGCCGATGCCGCCGCGTCGCGCCCGCCGTGGCGGAAGGCGTCGCCGGAGAGGTACCCGGCGCCGTAGGAGGACATGGCCGCCGTGCGCGGCTTCGGTCCGAGGCTGCTGGGCGTGCTCGCCATGCCCCGGCGTTCCAGCAGGTCCTGGGTGCCCTGGCGGAGCTTGGCGGTGCTGCCCGGGGTTCGCTTGGTCATCGTCGGCCTCCCTTCGGCGGCCACGGCCGGACGGATGCCGACCGGAGGGCCGCACGGGCGTTATGTCCGGATTTTATCCGGGTTGTGGGCCGGCGCCACCGGGACGGCCCCCGCCCCGGTCAGCCCATGACCTCGTGGACGAAGCACCAACGCCAGTCCTCCCCCGGCTCGTAGGAGCGGATCACCGGGTGGGAGGTGTCGTGGAAGTGCGCGGTGGCGTGCCGCTGCGGCGAGAAGTCGCAGCAGCCGATGTGGCCGCAGTCCAGGCAGACCCGCAGGTGCACCCAGTCCCGGCGGCCCTGGGCCAGGCAGTCGGCGCAGCCGTCGGCGGGCGGGCGGGGCTCGATGTCCCGGGGGGCCATGGCGAGGTCTTCGCAGGCACTCATGGTCGAAGGCTATGACGGCCCGGGCCGGGCCGCCTCAGGACGCGCCCCGGGCCCCGGGGGTTGTGCCAGGGGTCGTACCGGGTGTCGCGTCGGCGGCCGTCCGCGGACCTGGTCCGGTGCGCCGTCGACGTCCAGGGTCTCGTGGCCGAAGCCGAGTCCGCCGACCAGCGGGTGCCGCCGCCCCGGCAGGTGCGGCGCCCGCGCGGGATCCCCGCTCCGGGGTCACGGGTGGCATGGGAGCATGCCATCCGTGGCGATCGTGACGGGGAGAACGAACGGCGACACCGGCGGGGGCGGCGGTGCCTCCTCCTCCGGGCGGACGGATACCGGCGGGGGCATACCCCGGCAGCCCGGCACGCGGGAGCCCGGGGCCGGGAAGCCCGGAGACAGCCGGCCCGGGGCCCGGCCGCCCCGGATGCGGCCGCTCACCGACACCGGCCGGATCCGGCAGCCCGTCGCCCTGATCCGGCTGCTCACCGGCCTGCTCGCGATCGCGGTCACCCTGCTGCTCGCCGACTACGCCCGCGCCACCACCGGGGGCTTCGCCGCCGACGTCGCCGAAGCCGCCGCACTGGTGCCGCGCCCCCTGGCCGGCCTCGCCGGCGGGCTCACCACCGCCGTCGTCCTGCTGCTGCCGGTCGGACTCGCCGTCCGCCGGCTGCTCGGCCCGGACCGGCGGCGCGCCCTCCAACAGGTCTCCGACGGGCTGCTCGCCGCCGTCCTCGCGTACGGCGCCACCCTCGCCCTCGACCTGTGGGCCGACGACCTCGCCCCGACCTCACTGGTCGCCGCGCTCACCCAGCGGCTGCCCGCCGACGTACTCGCGCACACCGAACCCGTCTACGGCTACCTCGCGCCCGTCCTCGCCTTCATGACCGCCTCCGGCAGCCGCGAACGGCGCCTGCCCTGGGCCGTCCTCGCCCTCTCCGGCCTCGCCGGACTGGCCGGTGGCTACGCCACCCCCACCGCGCTGCTGCTCGGCCTGCTCATCGGCTGGACCGGCGCCCACGGCACCCTGTACGCCGTCGGCACCCCGGACCCCCGGCCACGGCCCGGCGAGGTGCTGCGGGCCCTGCGGGACAGCGGGCAGCGGCCGGTCGAGGCCCTCCCCGTCGGTCCGGACCGCTACCGGGTCCGGCAGGCCGAAGGGTGGCCCGAACTCGACGTCCAGCTGCTCGACCGGCAGGCCGTCACCGCCGCCGCCGTCCGGCGCGCCTGGCGCCGACTGCGGCTGCGCACCGCCCCGCACCCCCGCGCACTGCGCTCCCCGCGCACCGGGCTGGAACACGAGGCCCTGGTCACCTACGCGGCCCTCGCCGCCGGCGTCCGCACCCGCCGCATCGCCGCCACGGCCGGCCTCGGCCACGACACCGCCCTCATCGCGTACGAGCACCTGGCCGGCCGCACCCTGGACCAGCTCGCCGACGAGGAGATCACCGACGGCCTCCTCGCCGACACCTGGCGCCAACTCGCCCTCCTCCAGCGCCGCGAGATCGCCCACCGCGCCCTGGTCCCCACCTCCGTGCTGATCGACGAGACCGGCGCCGTCCACCTGGTCGACTTCGCCGACGGCGACATCGCGGCCAGCGAACTCGTGCTCCGCTGCGACATCGCCCAGCTCCTCACCACCCTCGCCCTGCGCGCCGGCGCCGCCCGCTCCGTCCGCACCGCCACCACCGTCCTCGGCCCCGACCCGGTCGCCGCCGCCCTCCCCCTCCTCCAACCCATCGCCCTCGCCCGCACCACCCGCCAGGCTCTCAAACACCACGCGAAGCCGAAGGCCGCCGCCGCACAGGACAACGGGCCGAGCACGCCCCCGGCCGCCGTGGAGTCGGAGGAAGGGCTGAGCAGGGGCGCGGCCGCGGAGTCGGGACGGCTGGGCGGCGAGGCCGAGGGGCGTGCCGGCCGGCGACCCGCGAGCCGGCCGGGCGCCGAAGCCGGCGCGGCGGGCTCCGAGCCGCAGCGGGGTCACGGCGGCGGCGAACACGCCCCCGTACCCGCACCCCGAGCCGCAGCGCCGGCCGAGAGCACGCACCGGGCGCAGCCGGGCGCCGGAGCCGACAGGTCGGCTCCGGCGCTGGTGACCGCGTCCGGGAACGGGCCCGCCACGGCCGCCGACGGGCAGCCCCAGGACTCCCGCGGCACCGAGGTCGCGTCCGGGGGGTTGTTGGAGGAGATCCGGGCGGAGGTGGTGCGGGGCCGGCCGGAGGTGGTCGGGCGGCCGGTGCGGTTGGAGCGGTTGCGGCCGCGGACCCTGCTCGCCGTGGTGGGCGGGGTGGTGGCCGGGTGGCTGCTGATCCCGCAGTTCTTCGCGGCGGAGGACAATCCGGTCGCGGCGTTGGCCGACGCCGATCCGTGGTGGCTGGTGTTGGCGCTGGTGGCGGCGGCGTCGAGCCACGTGGCGGCGGCGATGGGGTTCGTCGGGTTCGTGCCGGAGAGGCTGGACTTCCGCAACGCGGTGCTGGCGCAGTTGGCCGGGGCGTTCGTGAAGCTGGTGTCGCCCGGGGGCGTCGGCGGGATCGCCTTGAACACCCGGTTGTTGCAGCAGGCAAACATCCCGACCGCGCAGGCGCTGTCCAGCGTCGGGGTGGGGCAGTTGATCGGGCTGGTGCTGCACCTGTTGCAGCTGGGGGCCTTCGTCTACCTGCTGGACCTGCAGCCCGGCGGTTCGGAGCTGGACGCGCTGCCCGCGGTGGTGGGCGGGCTGGCGGTGGCGGCGGTGCTGCTGGCGCTGGTGTGGGCGATCCCGTCGGCCCGGCGCTGGCTGGCGGCGCGGCTGCGGCCGTTGACGGCCGAGGTGCTGCCGCGGCTGCTGGATCTGCTGCGCAATCCGGGGCGGCTGGCGGTGGGGGTGGCCGGGCAGCTGCTGGTGTCGATCTGCCTGATCGCCTGTCTGTACTGCTGCGTGCGGGCGATCGGCCGGGTGCCGTCCTTCGCGTCGGTGGCGGTGGTGTTCCTGGTGGGCAATGCGGCGGGCAATGCCGCGCCCACCCCGGGCGGGGCCGGCGCGGTGGACACGGCGCTGACGCTGGGGCTGCAGCAGACCGCGTCGATGGAGAAGGGCGGGGCGCTGGCGGCGGTGGCGCTGTTCCGGCTGCTGACGCTGATCCTGCCGGTGCTGCCGGGTTGGGCGGCGATGACCTGGCTGCAGCGCCGCAAGGCGCTGTAGGGCGGCGGGTCCTACTCCCGGTAGTCGTCCTCGTCGAGCTGGACCACCCGGCTCTGTTCGGCGGCGTCCGCGACGTCGGTGGCCGGGTCCGCACCGAGGGCCCGGCGTTCGGCGACCTCGTCGTACTCACCGCCGGTGGGTGCCTCGTCGTCGGGTTCGACGGTTTCGACGGCCTCGTCGATCAGGTAGTCCTCGTGATTCTGCGGCATGGCGTCCGTCCTCGCTGTTCGGAGGCTTCACGGGTGGCGGTACTGGCAGTATCCGCCGCCGGGCGCCCGGACGCGATGCGCCGGGGCCGTTCCGGCGTGTTGCCCGGAGCGGAATTGACCCACGAAACAGGTGTCCCAATGCCCCAAGGAACGGGTGCATTCCGCTCCTAGGGTCGTAGTCATGACGACGAACGACACCACCGCCGCCCCCGCCCGCCTCGACTACGCCCGCACCGCCCCGAAGGTGTTCCGCGCGATGATCGCCCTGGACGCCGCCGCCCGCGAGGGCCTGGACCCGGCGCTGGTCGAGCTGGTGCAGATGCGCACCTCGCAGCTGAACGGCTGCGCGTACTGCCTGGACATGCACGCCAAGGACGCCCGCAAGGCCGGCGAGACCGACGAGCGGATCTACCTGCTGCCGGTCTGGCACGAGGCCCCGGCCGGGGTGTACAGCGAGCGCGAGCGGGCCGCGCTGGCACTGGCCGAGGAGGTCGCGCGGATCGACGGCGGGGTCTCGGACCCGGTGTACGCCCGGGCCGCCGAGCACTTCGGGGAGGCGGAGCTGGCGCAGCTGATCTCGGTCTGCTTCACCATCAACGCCTGGAACCGGATCAACGTGGCCACCCGCAAGACCCCCGGCACGCTGTAGCGGCCGACCGCACCGGCGTCGCCCCGCAGGCGGGGGTCCGAGGACAGGCCCCTCGTCCGGGCGGAACGCGCCGCAGGCCGCCGGGGGTACGATCGGTGCCGTACCCAGGGCTTACCCGCACCCACCCGGTGGCCCCGAGGCCCTTACGAACGACGGCCCCGCGAACGACGGCCGCAACGAACGACGGGAAGTTCATGTCCGGCTCGCACTACTTCACCGGTGCACCCGAGGTCGCCAGCGAGCGCCGGCCGATCACGGTCTCCCTCCCGGACGTCACCCTGGAACTGACCACCGACGCCGGGGTGTTCTCCCGCAGCCGACTCGACCCGGGCACCCGGATCCTGCTGGAGCACGCCCCGCAGCCGCGGGTGCGCGGCCCGATCCTGGACGTCGGCTGCGGCTACGGCCCGATCGCGCTGACCTGGGCGACCCGGCGCCGACGGCTGCCGGTGTGGGCGGTGGACGTCAACGAGCGGGCGCTCGAACTGGTGCGGCTGAACGCCGAGGCACTGCGGCTGGGCAACGTCCAGGCCGCGCTGCCGGACGACGTCCCGGAGGACGTCCGCTTCGCCACCATCTACTCCAACCCGCCGATCCGGATCGGCAAGGCCGCGCTGCGCGGGCTGCTGACGCACTGGCTCGGCCGGCTGACCCCGGACGGCTCGGCGTTCCTCGTGGTGCAGAAGCACCTGGGCTCGGACTCGCTGCAGAAGTGGCTCAACGAGCAGGGCTACCCGACCTCCCGGGTCACGTCGGTCAACGGGTTCCGGATTCTGGAAGCGCGGCCCCGCCCGGATGCGGGCGAGGGCTCCGAGAGTGGACGGGGTACCACGTCGTGAAGCAGTTGCGCGGGACCGAACTGAAGCGTCTGCACCGCTCGTGGCGGCGCAGCAACGAGTTCCGGCTCGCGATGATCCTGGAGAACCTGCAGTCGCCGTTCAACGTCGGCTCGGTGGTCCGGACCGGGGCGGCGATGGGCGCCGAGAAGCTGTACCTGACCGGGGACACCCCGTCGGTGCGCTCCTCCGGTGCGCAGAAGGCCGCGATGGGCACCGACAAGTACCTGAAGGTCGAGCACTTCCCGACCGTCGCCGAGGCGGTGGCGGCCGCGAAGGCGGACGGCTTCAAGGTGGTCGGGCTGGAGCTGGCGGACGAGGCGGTGCCGATGTTCGCCGCCGAGCTGACCCCGGCGGTGGCCTTCGTGCTCGGGCACGAGGACCGCGGGATCACGCCCGAGGCGCTGGCGCTCTGCGACCAGGTGGTGTTCGTGCCGCAGCTGGGCCGGGTCGGCTCGCTGAACGTCTCGGCGGCCGCGACGGTGGCCTGCTACGAGGCGCGCCGCCAGGGGTACGCGATCAGCGGCACCCCGGACGGCAGCGACCTCGGCGGCGACCTCGGCGGCGACGAGGAGTAGGTCCGTACGACGGCGACAACGGTGGCGGGGTGGGCCCGACGGCCCGCCCCGCCGCCGTTTTCCGCACGCCCCGCCGCGTCTTCGCACACCGCGGATCTCTGCCATATGGCAGATGTCGGCAGCCGCCCCGACCGGAAGCATTCCGGGGGTGACCGAACTGCAGATCCTCGACCTGACCAAGGAGTACCGCGGCGGCCGGCGCGCGGTGGACTCCTTCTCACTGACGCTCCGGCCCGGGGTGCTCGGCCTGCTGGGGGCCAACGGCGCCGGCAAGTCGAGCCTGATGCGCATCCTGGCCACGGTCACCCGGCCCACCTCGGGCCGGGTGCTGTGGGAGGGCGTCGACATCGCCCGCCGGCCCGGGCCGCTGCGCCGCACCGTCGGCTACCTGCCGCAGGACTTCGGCGTCTACCCGCAGCTCACCGCCCGCGAGTTCCTCGGCTACCTGGCCGCCGCCAAGGGGCTGCGTCGGCGCTCGGCCAGGGCCCGGATCGAGGAGCTGCTCCAGCTGGTGAACCTGTCCGGGGCGGCCGGGCAGCGGCTGGGCGCGATGTCCGGCGGGATGCGCCAGCGGGTCGGCATCGCCCAGGCGCTGCTCAACGACCCGGCGCTGCTGATCGTGGACGAGCCCACGGTCGGGCTGGACCCGGAGGAGCGGCTGCGCTTCGGCAGCCTCCTGAGCGGGCTCGGCGCCGAGCGGATCGTCGTGCTGTCCACCCACATCGTCCCGGACGTGGCCGCCACCGCCGACCGGATCGCCGTGATGGGCGACGGCCGGCTGCTGCACCACGGCAGCCCGGAGGAGCTGTTGCGCGACGCCGAGGGCTCGGTCTGGGAACTGACCGTGACGGCCGATCAACTCCCGCCGCTGCGCTCGCGGTTCCTGCTCGGCGGCACCACCCGCACCCCGCAGGGGGTCCGGGCCCGGGTGCTGTCCGGGCACCCGCCGGCACCTGGGGCGCAGCCCGTACCGCCCCGACTGGAGGACGCGTACCTGCTGCTCACCGCCGGGCCCGAGCGGGTGCCGGCGTGCTGACCAGGATCGGGGCGCTCGCGCTGGCCGACTTCCGGGAGCGCCGACGGCGGCCGGGCTACCTGGTGGTGCTGCTCGGCACGCTCGCGCTGGGGCTGCTGGCCGCGCCGGTGGGCGACTCCCGCTGGGAGGTGTTCCAGGTGACCGACCTGCAAGGCCGCTACACCAGCGGCTACGTGGGGACGGTGACGGCGCTCGGCGGGGCGGTCTGGCTGTCGCTGGCGGGCTTCGGGATCGCCCGGGGCACGGTCGTCCGGGACGAGGAGAGCGGCGTCGGCCAGCTGCTCGCCGCCACCCCGCTGAGCCGGATCGGCTATCTGGCGGGCAAGTTCGGCAGCAACCTGCTGCTGTTCGGCTCGATGCTGCTCGCACTGGCCGGGACGGCGGTCGGGGTGCAGCTGGTCAAGGGGGACTCGGACCGGGTGGACGTGGTGCGGCTGCTGCTGCCGTACGTCCTGATCACGCTGCCCCTGCTGGCGGCGGTGGCCGGGTGCGCGGTGCTCTTCGACACCGTGCGCGGGCTGCGCGGCGCCCTGGGGGCGATGGTCTGGTTCGCGGTCTGGCTGGTCCTGGTGCTGGGCGCGCAGGCCGGCGGCGGGCCGGACCTGCTGGGCATGCGGCGGATCACCGCGTCGATCCGGGGGGTGCTCGCGGCGGGCGGGCGGCCGGTGGACAGGGTGGAGTTCGGGGTCGGCCTGACCGCGGACAACCGGGTGACCGGCAGCTTCGACTGGCCCGGCCTCGGGCCGGGCGAGGCCGGCGGACCGGCAGCCACGGGGGTGCTGCTGGTCGGCGCGGCGGTGGGGATCGCACTGCTCGGGGCGCTCTGGTTCGACCGCTTCGACGGGGCCGGGGCCGGGCGAAGCGCCCACCCCGCCTCGGACTCGGACGCGCAGGCACCCGCGGCCGGCGCCGGGACCGCCCCGGCCGGCCTCGCCCTCGACCCGGCCCGGCTGACTCCGGCCCGGGAGGGCCGCAGCGGCCTCGCCGCCGTGCTCGGGGAGCTGCGGATCCTGGAGCACGGCCGACGGCTGTGGTGGTGGGCCGGGGCGGGCGTGCTGGCCGTGGCCGCGGCGGGCGTCGCCCCGGACGGGCCGAGCCACCCGGTGCTGCCGTTCGCGATGCTCTGGCCGGTGCCGCTCTGGTCCCGGCTGGGCCACCGGGCGGGCGGCGGCAGCGTCGGCGAGCTGCTCGGCGCCTGCCCGTCCCCGCTGCGCCGGGGGCTGGCCGGGCTGCTCGCCGGGATCCTCCCCGCACTGGCGGTGACGGCCGTGCCGGCCGTGCGCCTGCTCGGCGCCGGGCACTCCCGGGCCGCGGCGGGGGCGCTGACGGGGGCGCTGCTGGTCCCGGCGCTGGCGCTGCTGTTCGGCAGCCTCACCCGTGGCCCCCGACTGTTCCAGACCGTCTACCCGCTGCTCTGGTACGGGATGGTCAACCACGTCGCCGGGCTGGACTTCCTCGGCGTCTCCGGGGAGCGGGCCCCGGCCCCGGCGGCGGTCGCGGGTGTCGCGGCCGCACTGGCGGCGGCCGCGCTCGCCCTGGACGCGGTGCGGCACGCCACCCGCTGAGACCCCCGGAGGAGGGCCGGTTCCCCCGCCGGGGGGAGCCGGTCCGTTCGTACGGCGGAGGCCGCGGCCGGGGGTCGGCTGGGAGCTTGGAGGCAGCCGGGCAGCAGCCCGACTCCCTTCTTCCCGTAGAGGATCGACCATGCGCAGGACCACCGCCGCCGTCGCGCTCGCCACCGCCGTCACGGCCCTCGCCACCGCAACGGCGGGCACCGCCGCGGCCGCGCCCGTACCGGCCGGGCACCTCGCCCTGCACAGCTGGACCCTGCTCAACGAGCACGGCCCGGGCCCCAACCCGGGCGAGCGGCTCACCGCCCGCGTCGACGCCCGTACGGTCGACGGCCGCGCCCGGGGGCACGCCGTGGCCCAGCACGTCTTCAAGGACGGCACCGTCCGGGTCGAGTTCGACATCGACTGCCTGGCGGTCGACGGCAACGGTGCGGTCACCGCCACCGGGCCCATCGAACTCGTCACCGTCACCCCGGTCGGCGGCCGGCCGACCACCTCACGGCCCGGCTGGCACCCCGAGGCCGGACTGACCTACTACCCGGCCGACGAACACGGCGAACGCCGGGTCGGCTGGGCAGCCTCCGACTACCGGGACCCGAACGCACCGGCCAAGGTGACCAAGTGCGCCCCGGTCCCGGCCAGCCTCTGGGTCATCGAAGGCGGGACGGTCCTGCACCGGTAGCAGCGCCCCGGAGACGGTCAGCCCGGGGTCGGCTGGCCGTCAGCGCCGCACGCGCCTACCGCGACCGGTGGCCCGGCAGATCGACCAACTGGCTCCACAACCCCCGCTCCACCGCCGTCATCCCGACGTCCCCCACCACCCGCTCCGGATGCCCCGGCGCCGGCCCCACCAAGCCGCCGGCCTCAGCCGCGGCCACCGCCCCCGCCACATGCGCCTGCCCGAGCGCGACCAGCCCCGCCCCCAGCCGCTCCCAGAAGCCCCCGACTCTCCGCCACCACACCCCACGTGCCATCCCCCCAGCCTGCCCACACCCCCCTCGAACCCCCCTCGACCCGCCCCACCCGGGCCCCGCTCGGCGCGCCCCTCCAGTGATCCCCCCCTACTCGACGCGAAGATCATCTCCCCCGGTACTCTGTGCGCGCGGTGCGCCGGTCTGCCAGAATTCCCGCTGCACACCTACGGATCGGGCTGCCCGCTGACCACCGGTCAGTCCCCTCACGTGCGGGTCGTTCGTACTGTGCCGTCGTACGAGAAGCACCGCGGCCGGCGGCCTGCCCGCCGCCCGGCAGCGCTCGGGACTGACGCAGCCGCTCGATCTCGGGCAGGCCGACGGACGCCGCCTTCCCCGGGCACCGGGCCCACGTGGCCGGACCGCTCGCTCGACTCTTCACTGGGGGACTTCTTGCGCACCAAGCGCCTCGCCGCGATCGCCGCTCTCGCCCTGTCCGTCGCCGGCGTCCTGCCGCTGGCCGGTACGGCACAGGCGGCGGTCACGGACCTGTACGTCAACAACAGATCCAATGCCGGCTGCTCGGACACCGCACCCGCCGCGGGCAGCCAGGCGGTACCGTTCTGCACCATCTCGGCCGCCGCCGACATCGTGCAGGCCGGTCAGACCGTGCACGTCACCAGCAACATCTACCGGGAGAGCGTCCACCTGACCCACTCGGGGACGCCCGGCGCGCCGATCACCTTCACCGGCCCGGCACACCCCGACGACGCCACCTGGCTGCCCAATCTCCTGGCTTCGGACCATGTCTTCAACCTCGATCACGTCCACGACGTCGTGCTCGACCACATGGGCGGCCAGAGCTCCCAGGAAGGCGTGGTGGTGACGGGTTCGAGCCGCGTCACGCTCGACGACCTGACGCTGAGCTCCACCGGCGCGCTCGGCAACGCCACCACCCCCGCGCTGCACATCACCGGTGGGAGCAGCGCGGTCACCGTCAGCCGAAGCCACATCAACTACCCGCACGGCGAGGGGCTCGTGGTCGACGGCGGCAGCTCCGGCGTCGTGATCACGACGAATTTCGTCGGCGGCACGGTCGGCCATGGCGTCCTGGTGACCGACGCGCCGGGCACCGTGATCACGAGCAACACCACCTACAACGACTGCGGGCCGGGCATCGAGCTGGCGGGCAACTCTTCTGGTGCGACGGTCGAGAACAACATTCTGGCGGAGAGCGACAGCAGTGCTGTCGGCCCGTGGGGTCCGTGCCCGGCGGGTACCGCGGCGCATGCGGACCTGGTGGTCTCCGCCGCTTCCGCGACCGGCACCACCGCGGACTACAACCTGATCACCACGGGTACCCAGCACCCCTATACCTGGGCCGGGCAGCAGTACGCCGATGTCCCCTCCTTCCGGCAGGGCTCCGGCCAGGGCGCGCACGACCTGTCGAGCGACATCGCGAAGCTGAACAAGGAGGGCTCCCCCGCGATCGACTCCGCCGACGCCAACGCGCCCGGCGAGCTGCCCACCGACATCGACGGCAACCCGCGGGTCGACGACCCGCTGGTGGCCAACACGGGCACCGGCGTTGGCTACTACGACCGTGGCGCCCAGGAGTATCAGGGCGGCATCGTCCCTGATCTCACCGTCGCGCAGACCGCGCTGCAGGCCGGTCAGCCCGACACCCCCCTGCACGTGACCGCCACCTCGACCGGGGTGGTGAGCGCCTGGCCGGTCGCGAAGAACACCATCGACTTCGGCGACGGCACCGTGGTCGACACCGTGCTCGGCGCAACGGGCAACCCGCACGACTACGCCGCCCCGGGCACCTACACGGTGACCGACACCGTCACCAACACCTCGGGCGGCACCGGCAGCACCAGCAGGACCGTCACGGTGGGCAGCGACTTCTCGCCGCTCGCTCCCGCGCGCATCCTGGACACCCGCTCCGGGATCGGCGCCCCGGCCCAGCAGGTCGGCCCCGGCGGCGTGCTGAAGCTCCAGGTCACCGGCCACGGCGGCGTGCCCACCGACGGCAAGGTCACCGCGGTCCTGCTCAACCTCACCGCCACCGGCGCGACGGCCGCCACCCACATCACCGCGTTCCCGGGCGGTCAGGTGCCGACCGCCTCCAACCTCAACGCCGCCCCCGGCCTGGACGTCGGCAACGCCGTCGTCGTCCCCGTCGCCGCCGACGGCACCGTCTCGCTCTACAACCACGTGGGCGACGTCGACCTGATCGCCGACGTCCAGGGCTTCTACTCCACCGCGCCCCAGGGCACCGCGCTGCGCCTGGACCATCAGGCCACCCCCGTGCGTGCGCTCGACACCCGCGACAGCTCCTACGGCATCGGCGAGGTCGGCCCCGGCCAGAGCATCCGGGTCCAGGTCCGCGGCACCAACCTGCTCCCCGCCGACGCCCAGTACGCCGTGCTGAACCTGACGGCCACCGACGGCACGGCGAACAGCTACATCACCGCCGCCCCGAACGGAAACCCGCCCACCACCTCGAACCTCAACTTCACCGCGGGCCAGACCGTCGCCAACCAGGTCACCGCCCCGATCAACGCCGACGGCACCGTCACGCTCTACAACCACACCGGCAACGTCCACCTGATCGTCGACATCCAGGGCGGCTACCGCACCACCGGCGGCGCCTCGCTCGTGACCACCGCCCCCACCCGCGTCCTGGACACGCGCGACGGCACCGGTGGCATCAACGGCAAGATCGGCCCCAGCTCGGCCTATGCGGTCAAGGTCGCGGGCGTCGCGGGCATCCCCCGGGGCGCCACCGCGGTCCTGATCAACCTCACCGCCACCGACCCGACCGCCGACAGCTGGATCGCGGCCGGCAACCTCACCGGCGCCGACCCCACCCCGTCCTTCTCGAACCTCAACATGACCGCCGGGGCCACCGTGCCCAACCTCGCCCTGGTCCCCGTGAACCCGTGGGACGGCAGCATCGTCCTCTACAACCACGCCGGCTCGACCAACCTCGTCGCCGACGTCCAGGGCTACACCATGTGACCGTCCCGTCCCGCCGGGGGCGCCACTCGCGCCCCCGTCTCCTGAACAGCGGTCAGCTGCCCGCTGCACGCCATAGATGACAGAAGGCCCGGTCAGAGCATCTGACCGGGCCTTCCCCCTACTGAGCCGCCTGCGGGATTCGAACCCGCGACCGCTCAAGGCGCCCGGTCCTCCGTTGACCTCCCATGAGCGACATGTCGCCGTTGACCGGCATTTCGGCAACATCCAGAGCGCAGGCACCGCGCCCGGCAGCCACCCGGACAACCTTGATTAAAAACCGACCTACCTGTATCTTATTGCTTGCTGCTCTTGATCGACGACGTCAGCCGGCCCCTCCAGGGCTTGCGCGCGACGTTCTGGGGTGTGACATCCGATTTGTTCGCCGTATCGCACGGGGTGCAGTGACAGTTATTCGATCAGGGCGATACGGCAACCAGTAAAGCGCGCGAATATGAAGGCCTCGACCGAGGGAATACATAGTGCGCCCGTCCGTTCACCCACGCGCGATCCACCACTGGCCAGAGTTTGCTTCTCATTTCCGGAGCCGTTATGCCAAGGTCGCTGTGCACTGCGTCTTTATCGGCCCCAGGGCGTTGTCGCGCCCTGCTGCCCGGGCGGATCACGCAATGGGCGCCGGGCGATCTCGCGGCAAACACTCAGCGCGGCCTGCTGTGCAGGATCGCGCGATTATGTGCTACGTTCATCGTGCAATTCAGGGGGCAACGGCGATGAGCGTATTCGTTTACCGAATTGGGGGCTCGGGGTAATTGCGGCGGCAGCAGAAAGCCGCACCACCCGGAACGAAGGTGGCGCGGCCTGTTCGGACACCTTTTGCGCTAGGACGCGTCTCACGGCTCGCTCTGCGGAGCCGTCATCTCTTCGTGGACGCGACTGCCTCGGTCTGCGTCGTAGACCAGCGCAGCCAAGACGGAGGGCACCACGATGCTCGGCAGCAGATAACGCACCAGGGACTGGGCGCGCAGATTGAGGTCCTGGTAACCGGTAAGCGCCTCGGACATGGCCTGCATACCGCCGAAGGAGCCGACGACCACATCGGAGGCTTCCGCCACATCGACGTGAGGCAGCAGCTCGCCCTGTTCCTTCGCGGCGGTGAGGATGCTCCGGCAGATTTCGCCGAACTCCTGGAAAGGCCCGGAGCGGTCGAGATCCTGCTCGAGTGAATTGAGGGTCAAACGGACCGAGGCACGCACCAACGGGTCCGTTTGCAGCCGGTGGGCGTGCAGCATCACCAGATCGACCAGCTGCTGCGCCTTGATCTGCCGGGCGGGCAGTTCGGCTGTCTGCCCCTGTTCCGCGAGCACCCCTCGCGCCAGGTCTTCCTTGGATTTGAAATGGAAGTACAGAGCACCCTTCGTCACGCCGGCCTCTTTGAGGATCTGCATGATCGTCGCGGCCTGGTACCCGTTCTCCTCGAAGACCTTCGCCGCCGCGGCGACGATTGTCCTTCTTGTTCGGATTGCCCTGTCCTGAATGGCCATGCGGCCTCCTCTGTACCCTGAAGCGGTTGCTGACGGCCGACCGCGCACTGGCACCACCTGCCGTACAGCGAAACCGTCCAGTCTGTATTTTACATCACTTTACTCACTGCAGCTGAATCCGCCCATCCACAGCGGATCCACACATGATCCCAAGGGGGGAACCATGGTTGAAGCGACACTGACCGCACCCGACGCACTGCACATACAGGATGAATCCGGCATTGCGACGCTGGAGATGCTCCACCGCACCTGCGCCCAGGACGCCTTCCTCCATGGCTGGCGGAAGACCGCCTCGGACACCTTCGTGCTCACGGGGCAGTGGCCTGCGCATCATCGCTTCTTCCAGCTGACGGCCGGGCGTCGCGTCGATCCGCTACTGGTCGCCGAAACCCTGCGCCAGTCGGTCCACTTGGTGGTGCACGCAGGCTACGGCGTCCCGGTCGGGCACGCATTCATCCTGCAGAACATCCGCTTCCACTGCCTCCCCGACCGCCTCGCCATCGGGGCGGGGCCGGTGGACCTGGAGGTCCGGATCTCCATACCCGGCTACAGGTCGCGGGACACGCGACTGTTCGAGGCCGAGATCGAGATCCAGCTTGCGGGGATCACCGTGGCCGGCGGCGGCATCGACTTCCAGGTCGTCAGCCCGGGCGTCTACCGGCGGTTGCGGGGCGGCCGTACCGGTCTCGCGTCCGTGCGGCCCACGACCCCGGCCGTTGCGGCCGCTCTCGTGGGCAGGGCCCGCAGCGAGGACGTCCTGCTGTCGGCCACGCCGCAGGAACAGACGTGGCAGCTGCGGATCGACACCGGGCACAAGACCTTGTTCCAGAGTCCCAAGGACCACGCGCCGGGGATGCTCCTGCTGGAAGCGGCACGGCAAGCGGCCACCGCGGTCTCTCAGCCGGGTACGTTCATCCCCTGGGCCGCCGACGCGTCCTTCTTCAGCTACGTGGAGTTGAACGAGGCCTGCTCGATCCAGGCCCATGAGTTCACGGACGCTGCGACGGGGAAGCGGGCCGTGAGAGTGACCGCGCACCAGAGCGACCGCTCGGTCTTCCAGGCCACGCTCCGCGACGCTCGCGCCGACATCGGCTGAGGGGAGGCGACGATGATCCTCGTCACGGGTGCCACCGGAACGATAGGACGCGAGGTCGTCCGCCTGCTGTCCGGCCGTCTGCCGTTGCGCATCCTCGCCCGGGACCCCGGCCGCGTCACGTCCGTGACCCGCACCGACGAAGTCGTCGCAGGCGACTACCGGGACAAGAACTCTTTGAGCCGTGGATTGCGGGGGGTCCGTTCCGCGTTCGTGGTCACCAGCGACATCGGCGGCCAGGACGACACCCGCTTCGTGACGGCGGCTCGCACCGCCGGTGTCCGTCACCTGGTCAAGCTCTCCGCCGCGGCCGTCACGGATCCGCTCGCCGACGATCTCATCACCCGCTGGCAGCGTGGGGCGGAGGAGACCATCCGTACGTCCGGGCTCGACTGGACCTTCCTCAGGCCGAGATCCTTCATGTCCAACACCCTGGGCTGGGCCTCGACCATCCGGACCGAGGGTGTCGTACGTGCTTTGTACGGCACCACGCGCAACGCATGCGTGGACCCCCGCGACATCGCGCGGGTGGCGGTGAAGGCCCTCACCGAACCCGGTCACGAGGGCAAGGCCTATGCGCTGACCGGTCCCGAGGCCATCAGCGCGGTGGAGCAGGCAGAGCGGCTCGGTCGGGTCCTTCGGCGCCCTGTCAGGTTCGAGGAACTCGGTCCCGAGCAGGCGTGGGCCCAGTGGTCACGGCGGTACCCGGAGCCGATCGCCGAGGCGCTGTTGGCCGGTGTCGAGCGCCAGTTGGCGGGAGCCAAGGCGGGGGTGGACTCCACGGTGGAGCGCCTGACGGCCCGTCCGGCCACCTCCTACGCCGCCTGGGCCAGGGACCACGCAACGGCCTTTGCCGGGTAGGGCCCGGCAGTTCACGTCGCAGCCCCGGCACTGGAAGCACCACGTGAGCACGCGTCCGCGTGCGACGCCTCCCGCGGTGGGGCCGGTGCCGGTCAGTCGGTGCCGCGGAAGATGTGGTGGTCCGGGGCGTCCCGGTCCTCACCGGCGAGCAGGGCGGGGCGCGTGGGGACGGGGCCCGCGGCGGCGGGCTGGGTGCCGAAGAACTCGAAGGTGGTCAGGTCTTCGCTCTCGATCAGGTCGGAAGTCACGCGGGATTCCTTCGGGGTCAGCGGAACAGGGGAGCCGGGTGGTGTGCGGAGACTCCTATGGACGTCAGCCAGCCGAAGAGTCAGACCTCCGGGCGATGCCGTGGTCGATCCTCGCTGTCAGGCGAGGCGGGGTGCCGCGCGACCGGCCGCGCGACCGCCCTGCCGGTCGGGGCCCTCGTCGAAGGCGTCGACGGATGCGGCGAGTCGGGTGACAACCTTGCGTCGTACCGGCCTGGGCGGCGCCGCGTCGTGTGCCAGCAGGCACTCCTCCAGGAAGGCCAGCGCCCGCAGATGGTAGGTGCGGGCCGCCCAGCCGAGGCTGATGTTGTGCCCGGCGTCCGGCTGGTGGTCGACGGCCACCCGTGGTGCGGCGAGCGGTCTGCGCAGGGCGGCGATGGCCTCCTCGTCGAAGTGCCACCACTGTTCCTGCTCGGCGAACGTGAACCGGACGGGTACCTGGACCAGCGCGGCGAACCCGGGGTAGAGCTCGGGCCACAGCGGCCCCTCCTGCGCCTCCCGCGCCGGGACCGGCGAGACGAGGGAGCGACCGAGCCTGAAGGCGTCCGGCGGGTACAGGCGCAGCGCACCCCAGTGCCTGCGCCATTCACCGTGGCCGTTGGAGCCGGGCAGTTGGTGCGGGCCGACCGCCAGTCGGCTGCCGAGGCCGGATATGTCGAGCCCTATCAGTGGGTGTTCTCCCGTGCGCGCACCCGCGGCCAGGGCGAGTTTGCCGCCGTTGGAATGCGCGAGGAAGAAGAAACCTCCGCCGATGTCCCGGTCCCGGGCGAAGTCGGCGAGGGCGGCGTGCAGGGTGTCGGCCTGTTCCAGGACGCCCTGCCCGTCGGGCAGATGCTCCGCGGACGAGCCGTATCCGGGTCGATCGACCGCCAGCACGGTGTAGCCGAGCTCCGCTCCCAGCGTCATGAGGGAGAGCCCGGGGCGGGCTCTGCTGTCGAAGTAGCCGGCGCTCATGCCACCGCCGTGAATGGCGACGATCACAGCTCGCGGCGACCCGGGTGCCTCGGCGAGCAGCGCCGACATCGGTACGCCGGCCGCGTCGAGGGCGATCCTGCGGACCTGTGAAGCACTGGAACCATGCGACTCAGTCATGGGAGCAGATCTCCTGGGACGGTGTGGAACGAGATGCGATCGGCGGTCAACGGGCCTGGCGCAGCAGGCCCGTGGTGGCACTGATGCCCCAGACGACGCGGCGGCGCACCAGTTGGTGCAGCGGTAGGGCGGCCGGGGCGGCCCTGCGGCGTCCGGGGCCTGGCTCGGCTCGGACGCTCACTGCTCGCGTGGCGCGACGGCGCGCAGGGCGACGTCGTAGGCGCTCTCCGGCTGCGCCCCGCCCAGCACGGTGCCGTCGTCGAAGAGGAACTGGGGGATCGAGCGCACCCCCATGCGGTGGTGCACGCGGTCGAGCAGGGTGCGCACCTCTCCCTCTCCCTCGCCATCGGCCATCGGCGCGGCGAGTCCCACCTCCCGCCCGAGGCGAGCGAGGACCTCCGGGTCGGCCACACTGACGCCGTCGGTGAAGTAGGCGCGGAACAGCCGTTCCGTCATCTCCTCCGCGCGCCCGGACCGGGCCGCGTGCAGGATCTGGCGGTGGGCGCCGAAGGTCCGGGTGTGCACGACATCGGCGAAGCGCAGGTCGATGCCGTCGGCTGCTGCCGTCTTCGCCACCCGCTCGGTGCTCGCCAGTGCGTCGGGGCCGAACTTGCGCTCGAGCACGGGAAGCAGCGGCTCCCCCGCATCGGTGGAGTCCGGGTCGAGCTGGAAGGGGAGGAAGGTGACCTCGAGGCGACCGCCCTCGGCACGGAAGCGGCGGGCGGCCTTGGTGAAGCGCGTGTAGCCGATGTAGGAGTGCGCGCAGATGATGTCGAGGACGATCTCGACGCGACGGATCCGGCTCTCGGGGGAAACCATGGGGGACCTTTCTCAGGGGTCGGGGTGCGCGGGAAGTGCGGGACGCGAGCTCTCGCGGTGACGGCCCGGGCCATCCGCTCAGACGTCCGCGGGGACCTCGGCCGGGTCGCGTACGGGCTCCTGTCGCGGCGCCGGGAGCGCCGCCCCGCCGCGCACCGTGAACAGGATCAGCAGGGCCAGGACGGCGGCGAGGCCCGATGCGGCCAGGTAGACGCCGTCGAGGCCGACGGCACCGCTCACCGGCTGGCTCACCAGGGGCGAGACGAACTGCCCGAGGAAGAGGGTCGAGGTGACCCCGCTCAGCACCCGGCCACGCATCGCGACAGGAGTGCGCGACACCAGCCACGTGTTGAGGTTGGGGATCAGCAGACCGATGCCGGCGCCGGCCACGAGCAGCCCGGCCAGCACCAGCGGCACACCGGTGGCGGCGCCGATCGCGGCGTACCCGACCGTCAGCAGTACGAAGGTGGCGATGGCGATCGTGCGATGGCTGCGGTTCTTGCCGATGCGCCCGAACGACAGCCCGACCAGTGCGGTGGACAGGCTCATCAGCGCAATGGCCAGGCCGCTGCCGCCAGCCCCGACGTTAGCCAAATCGTCCAGGTAGAAGGGGAGTTGGGAAGGAATGGTGTAGAAGACGAGCTGCGAGGCGAAGACCAGGGCGTAGATGCCGAACGCCAGCTTCGGGAAGCCGCCCGCGGTGTCGGCCGCCTCGGCTTCCGCGGCGGCGCCGTCCGTGGCGTGCGGCTCACGGATCAGCCACAGGGTCAGGATCGTCAGCGGCAGGGCCACGAGGTAGATGGCGAAGGGGCCGCGCCAGCTGAGATCGGCCAGGACACCGCCCAGGGACAGGAACGCCACACCGCCGAACCCCATGAAGCCGGCCTGCAGCCCGAGGATGCGCGAGCGCTGTTGCCCGGGGTAGTGGTCCGCCACCAGGGTCGTGGTCGCGGTCATGATGCCGGCGACCGCGACGCCGAGCAGCAGTCGGCCCACGAGGACGGCGTACAGGTTGCCCAGGTACAGCCCGGAGCTGCCGGCCACGGCGAACAGGGCGACGGAGGCGACCAGGATCGGCTTGCGGCCGGTCCGGTCGATCAGCACGCCCACGACCGGCGCGCCGAAGGCGATGGCCAGGCCGGGTACGGTGAGCACCATCCTCACCAACAGCCCGACGTGCGCGGCGCCGGCGAAGTGCTTCTCCATCGCCGGCAGCGCCGGTGCCACGATCGCCCCGGCCATGGTGGTGAGCATGCTGGCAAGCAGCAGTGTCACCAGCAGTGGGCGGCCGCCGGCGTGCCGCGCGGGTGCGGCACTGGTCGCGTCTGTCATGACTGTTCCTCTTCCTTGCCCGGATTCGTGCACGTATCGTCCGTCAACTCTCCGCTCCAATGCGTGATTTCAGCATTATTTATCCATGTTCTGACATATATTTGAGAATTTCTGTCATATGAGCCTTTCGCCATGGTCCGTGCGCCGTTACCGTCTGGGCCATGACCCCGATTCCCCTGCCCCCGCTCGCCGGGCGCCGCTGCCAGGAAGCCCTCAACTCACTGCACTCGACCGTTTACTTCACCCCGGACCTCGCCAAGGGCCTGGCGGAGTACGGGGTCGACGACTCCATGGCCGTCTACCTCGCGGGTCGTGCCGGCGCGCTCGGCCCGGTGGCGACCGGCACGGTCACCGCCGCCTTCTACGGCTTCGCGCACCCGTTGATGGCCGAGCACGTGCCGCACGTGTGGAGCCTGGTGCCGCCCGCCACCGCCGTGGAGGTGCGACTGGCCGCGGTGGACGCCCTGCTGCACCGTTACCTGGGCGAGGCGACGCTGGCCTCACCCGAGATGGCCGAGGCCGCGCGGCTCGCGCTGCGCGCCACCGAGGCCGGCCAGCGTGCCGGGCGCCCGATGTTCTCGGCCCACGCCGACCAACCGGTGCCGCAGAAGCCGCACTTGGCCCTGTGGTACGCCGCCACCCTGCTGCGCGAACACCGCGGCGACGCCCACATAGCAGCGCTGCAGCACGCCGAGCTCAACGGGATCGACGCCCTGGTCTCCCACTGTGCGAGCAGTGACGGCATGCCCAAGGAGGTCGTCATGACCAAGCGCGGCTGGACCGAGGCCGACTGGAGCGGTGCCGAGGACCGACTGCGCGAGCGCGGTCTGATGGACGAGCGCGGAGTGTTGACCGCACAGGGCGAGCAGCTGCGGTCGCATCTCGAGGCGGAGACCGACCGGCTCGACCGCGCGCCGTACGAGCACTTGGGCGCCGCGTCCGTGGCCCGGCTGACCGAGCTCGTCGATGCCTTCGTCGCGCAGGCAGGGGCGGCGGGCGCCTTCCCGCCCGAGCTGCTGGCGTTCTTCAGCAAGCGCTGACCGGTGCGCCCAGGAGGCGGTACGAGAGGGCTGCCCGTACCGCCTCCCGTGCTGCGCGCGCCGCAGCCGGCGGGCCGTGCGGCTCACAGCACCGGGGTACCGTCGGGGCCGGGGCCGTCGGCCCACGTGAGGTTGAAACTCCACTCCTTGAAGCGCCAGCCCTGCGAGGTGCGCACCACCACACCGCCGTAGTGGCCTCCGATGTCGAACAGTGCCGCGGGGGCGCCCTGTTCACCGGCTTCGCGGCGGTGCACGTGCGTGGCCACCACGTGGAACCGCACGGTGCCGCGGTCACCGTCGAGGCGGATCGCGTGATTCGCGCTCAGGTGCAGGGTGCGGTCGAACCTGGCCTTGGCCTCGTAGTGGAACCGCGCCACCCCGTCGATGCCCTCATGGGTCCCGATGGGGAAGTGCAGCAGCACATCGTCGGTGAAGACGGTGGGCGGCCAGGTCTCGTCGTAGCCGTTCTCGTCCTGGGTGTCGAGCAAGGTGACGTAGCGGTCGATCAGTGCGCTGATCTCCGCCCGGTCGGTGAGTTCCGCGACCCGGCCGCGCAGCGCGGTGAGCTCGGCCCGAAGGTCGTCAATGGTCACGGTCATGGCTGTTTCCTCACACCACTTCGGTGATCGCGTACTGGCCCTGACCAGGCTTCGCCCGCCCTTCGCCGACCTGAGCCGGTTCGCCATCATGCACCCTCCCCTGCCTTGCGGCTGACGCGCCATGCCTCGCTGCGCCAGCTGCGGGGCGTGTGGTGGCCGAAGGCGCGATCCATCCGCCGCCACCGAGCGCGCGCCCGCGAGGGGGTCTCGGTGTCGTCCGTCGGCCGGGTCGTCGCGGCGAGCAGGGCCACGGCGACAGCGGCCAGTTCCTCTTCCGTGGGTGCTCCCTTCTCGATGCGAAGCACATCCGTGGCGGGCACGGGGGCTGAGGAGTGAGCGTTCACGTCGCGCCTTCTCTCGGTAGGTGGTGTCGGGATGGTCACTGCGGCGGGTTGCCGTGCTTGCGCGACGGCAGTTCGGTGTGCTTGGCGCGCAGCATCTCCAGCGAGCGGATCAGCACCGAGCGGGTCTCGCGCGGATCGATCACGTCGTCGATCAGGCCGCGCTCGGCCGCGTAGTACGGGTGCATGAGCTCGTCCTTGTACTCCTGGATGCGCTCGTTGCGCACAGCCTCGGGGTCGTCGGCCGCATTGATCTCGCGGCGGAAGACCACGTTGGCAGCGCCCTCGGCGCCCATCACGGCGATCTCGTTGGTGGGCCAGGCGAGCGCGAGGTCGGCGCCGATGGAGCGGGAGTCCATGACGATGTAGGCGCCGCCGTAGGCCTTGCGCACCACCAGCGAGATCCGCGGCACGGTGGCGTTGCAGTACGCGTACAGGAGCTTGGCACCACGCCGGATGACACCGTTGTGCTCCTGGTCGACGCCGGGCAGGAAGCCCGGCACGTCGACGAGCGTGATGAGCGGGATGTTGAAGGCGTCGCAGAACTGGACGAACCGCGCCCCCTTCTCGGAGGCCTCGATGTCCAGGACGCCGGCCATGGCGGCGGGCTGGTTGGCGACGATGCCGACGACGTGGCCGTCGAGGCGGCTGAAGGCGCAGACGATGTTGGGCGCCCAGGCCGGGTGCACCTCGAAGTACTCGCCGTGGTCGACGACTTCCTCGATGACCTTGCGCATGTCGTAGGCCCGGCCGGGCTCGGCCGGGACCAGGTCGAGCAGCGACTCGTTGAGCCGGTCGGCGGGGTCGCCGGAGTGCTCCACGGGGGAGAGCTCGCGGTTGTTGGCGGGCAGCAGTGACAGCAGGTAGCGCACGTCCTCGATGCAGTGCTCCTCGTCGTCGTACGCGAAGTGCGCCACTCCCGAGGTGCCGGCGTGCACGTCGGCGCCGCCCAGGCCGTTCTGTGTGATCTCCTCACCGGTGACCGCCTTGACGACGTCCGGGCCCGTGATGAACATCTGCGAGGTCTCGCGGACCATGAAGACGAAGTCGGTGAGCGCCGGCGAGTACGCGGCGCCGCCCGCGCACGGACCGAGCATCACCGAGATCTGCGGGATGACGCCGGAGGCGCGGGTGTTGCGCAGGAAGATGCCGCCGTACCCGGCGAGCGCGGTGACACCCTCCTGGATGCGGGCGCCCGCCCCGTCGTTGAGGGAGACGAGCGGGGCGCCGGCCGCCTCCGCCAGGTCCATGATCTTGTGGATCTTCTGGGCGTGCGCCTCGCCGAGCGCGCCGCCGAAGATCCGGAAGTCATGGGCGTACACGAAGACGGTGCGGCCGTGCACGGTGCCCCAGCCGGTGACGACGCCGTCGCTGTGCGGCTTCTTGTGCTCCAGGCCGAAGCCGGTGGCACGGTGCCGGCGCAGCGACTCGACCTCGTTGAACGAACCCTTGTCCAGCAGGAGTTGGATGCGCTCGTGCGCGGTGAGCTTGCCCTTGGCGTGCTGGCGTTCGGTGGCGGCGGCGTCTCCGGCGCGCACCGCCTCCTTGAGTTCCGTCAGCTCCTCGACGCGTGCACGTATCGTCTGGTCGCTCGCGGACATGTGCTTCCCACTCTCCTTGGTCAACAGTCGGTCAGACGGCGACATGTGCCAACTCACCTTGGGTCATGGCACGTTGGGTTGCCGTCGTTCAGCAGGCGAGGCTCGTCACGACCCGGCGCTCGTCCGGAGTGGTGTGCACGCCCCCTTGCGGGCCGGCGCGCAACCACCCCTCGTCCAACCAGCGGACCCCGGCTCTCAGCGGGGCGGCGCCGCGCACGGCGGCGGCGGCCGCGTGGGTGGTGGTGCAGGGCACGTCGAACACGGTCCAGCCGGCCGGGTGGCGGGCGAACCGGCCCCCGAGGTAGTCCTTGGCCGGCGACCGGCTCAGGCCGGTGCCGATGCCCTTGAGGTAGGCCTCCTTGCGGGCCCAGATCCGCCCGAAGGCCTCCGCCCGCTCGGACTCTGCGTCGTGGTCCGCCAGTTCGGCCTGCTCCTGGGGGTGCAGGGCCCCGGTGCACACGTCGATCGTCTCCGCTCTGGGCAGCCGCTCCACGTCGACGCCGAGCGGTGTGGTGGCGACCCCGATCAGGGCGACCGCGCTGCTGTGCGACAGCGAGAAGTGCAGGGGCAGCGGGGACATGTCCAGGGCGGGGCGGCCGTGGCTTCCACCGCAGCCGGGGCACGACTCGCGGGTGAAGCGCACGTCCTGGGGCGCGGTGTGCAGATAGCGGCCGAGCAGCCTGCGCAGCGCGACGTGGACCGTCGCGTAGAGCAGCCCGTCGGCGGGACGGATGAAGGAGTCGGCTTGGCGGTGCTCGGCGGCGTCGAGTACGGACCGGTCGAGCAGGTGCGCGGTCTCGGGGCTCGGGCTGCGCATCAGCCAGAGGTCGAGCTCGCCGTCGCCGAGGGTGAACCCCTCGTCGGCCCGGTGCGGCGGCCGCTCGTCCGCGAGGGTGCGAATCGTGACCCGGGCATCGGTCATGCCGTGACCGTCGTGCGGTGAGGGCGGGCCGCCGCTGTGTGCGGGCCCAGCTGTCCGGCCAGGCACTCCACCAGTTCGGCCGCGCTGTTGGCGAGCAGCAGCATCTGCAGGTTGAGCTCCACCTGGAGGGCGTGCTCCATCCGGCGCTGGAGTTCGAGCCCGGCGATGGAGCCGACGCCCAGGCTGCGCATCGGCCGGCCGGTGGTGTCCACCCGGTGCGGGGCGATGCCGAGGACGCGGCCGAGCTCCCGGCGTACGTAGGCGTCGAGGACGCGGGTGCGCTCGGCGTGGTCGACGGCGGCGAGTCGGGCTCGGTCCGGCGCCGGCACCGTCGCCGCCTCGGTGACGGCCCTGCACGTACGGGCGGAGCGCGCCGCGCGGTTCACAGTCATGTCCCTCTCCGATGGATGCCCTGCTCCTCCGGGGGGAGCGCGGCGCACCGCGCTCCCCCCGGAGCCGGGAGTCAGGCCTGGTACGGGGTCTTGGCGCGGCCCTCGCGCAGCACCGTGCCCCACCACTTGAGCTGGTCGAGGAGCACCTTGGCGGCGCCGGCCGGGCCGGCCTCGTCCTTGGGCTTGCCGTCCTCGCCGAAGTTCGCCCAGGGGGTGTGGAAGCTGACGGCGTCGCGGACGGTCACCGCGTGCAGCTCGGCGAAGATCGGGCGCAGCTGCTCGACGGCGCGCAGACCGCCGGCCAGACCGCCGTAGGAGACGAAGCCGACCGGCTTGGCGCGCCACTGGGTGTAGTGCCAGTCGATGACGTGCTTGAGCGAGGCCGGGAAGCTGTGGTTGTACTCCGGCGTCACCACGACGTACGCGTCGGCCGCCTCCAGGCGGGGCGAGATCTTGGCGAGGATCTCGGCGGCGTCATCGGAGGGGCTGAACGAGTGCGCGTACGGCAGCTCGTGATCGATCAGGTCGATGACGTCGACGTCCAGGTCGTCGCGCTCCTTCGCCTGGGCCGCGAACCACTCCCCGATGACCGGTCCGAACCGGCCCTCACGGACACTGCTGATGATGACGGCGAGCCGCAGGGGATCGTTCGACATGTTCTTCACCTTTCTTTTCTTCTTCAGGGAGTTACCGGGCGGCGGTGTGCGCCGCCCGCCCGGGCACGAGGCCACGGAGTGCGACGACCAGGCCGAGCAGTCCCACGGCCGTGATCAGGTACAGGACCGGCCGCTGCCCCGAGGGGTACAGCGCGCCGCACAGGGCGGTCATGACGGCCGCCCCCAGCTGCACGAAGGTCTGGTAGAGGCCGCCGGCCGCCGCCTGGTCGGCGGAGGCCACACAACTGGTGGCCTGTACGTGGAAGGCGGTGAAGGCCAGCACGAACGCGGCTCCGAGAAGCAGCATCGTGGGCAACACCTGTCTTGTGTAGGACAGTTCGGATCCGCCGAGCGGGTAGAGCGCGTAGCCGAGCGGCGCCGCGGCGGCGCCCGCCGCGATCAGGCGGGGCGGGCCGAAGCGGGCGACGAGCCGGCCGGAGTACAGCGCGGTCAGGGCGAGCGGTGCGGCGGCCGGCAGGAACGCCAGGCCGGTGAGCCAGGGGCTGTACCCCGCGCGCTGCTGCAGCTGGAGGGTGGCGACCAGGAGCAGGCCCAGATACGACCCGTTGAGCGCACCGGCGCCGAGCGCGGAGCGCAGCAGCGGCCCGTGGCGCAGCAGGTCGAGCCGCAACAGCGGCTCGGGGGAGGTGAGTTCGATCCGTACGAAGACGGCCGCGAGCAGCGCCGCGAGCACGAACGCGCCGACGGTGAGCGGGGCGCCCCAGCCGCGCTGCGCCCCCGTGGTGAGGGCGGCCAGCAGCAGCAGCGTCGCGCCGGTGAGGGTGGCCGCGCCTGCCGCGTCGTAGCGGCGCGGGGCCCGGTCGTCGGGCACGTCGCGCGGGATCAGCCGGAGCGCGGCGGCGAACAGCGCCAGTGCGACCGGCGCCGGGAACGCGAAGGTCCAGCGCCAGCTGAGCTCGGTGAGCGCCCCGGACAGCAGCAGCCCGGCCGAGAACCCGCAGGCACCGAAGAGCGAGTACACCGACAACGCCCGCCTGCGGGCCGGTCCTTCGGCGAAGGTGGCCGCGATGATGGCGAGTCCGGTCGGCGCGGTCAGCGCCGCGCAGAAGCCCTTGACGAAGCGGGTGGCCACCAGCAGTGCCGCGTTGTCCGACAGCGCCCCCGCGAGCGAGGCGGCGGCGAACACCAGCAGCGCGGCGAGGTAGACCGGGCGTCGGCCTCGGATCGCGACGAGGCGGCCGCCGAACAGCAGCAGCCCGCCGAAGCCGCACGCGAATCCGGAGACCAGCCACTGCAGTTCGACCGTCGCAAGGCCCAGGTCGTCGCCGACGGAAGGCAGCGCGACCAGCGCGACGGACACCTCCAGGGCGTCGATGAGCATGTTGCCGGCGAGCACGAACAGCAGACCCCACAGGGCGATGGTCCAGCGTGCGTCGGCCCGGTCGGGGCGCGTGGGTGTCGAAAGCGTCATGATCCCGTTCCGCAGGGGTGATGGGGTGCCACAGCGTGGGGCCTTGGGGCGGGCCGGCCGCGGACGGGGGAGGTACCGCGGCCGGCCCCGGGGGCGGTACGGGCGCTGCCGTACCGGTCCAAGGGCCCGGCCTCAGCCGAGCAGGGTGCCGCCGGTGGCGTCGACGAACGAGCCGGTGATCCAGCGGGCATCGTCGGTGGCGAGGAAGGCCACGACGTCGGCGACGTCCTCGGGCTCGCCGACTCGGTTGAAGGTGGACAGCTGCGCCATCGCCTCCACCGCCTCGGGGATGTCGAAGACGGGGTTGCTGTTGCGGGTGATGCCCGGTGCCACCGAGTTGATGGTGATGTTGCGCGGGCCGAGGTACTTCGCGAAGTGCAGCGCCAGCTGGTCGACGGCGCCCTTGGTCATCGCGTACGCGACCTCGTCCGGGTTCGCGAACCGGGTGAGCCCGGAGGTGATGTTGATGATGCGGCCGCCGTCAGGCATGTTCTTCAGCGCCCGCTGGATGAGGAAGAACGGGGCCTTGGCGTTGACCGCGAAGAGCTCGTCGAACTTCTCCGGGGTGGTCTCCTCGGGCTTGACCCCGCCCATCACACCGGCGTTGTTGACGAGGATGTCCAGGTCGGTGGCGCCGGTGCGCTCGCGCAGCCCGCTCTCCAGGGCGAGGAAGAGCTCGTGCACGTCGCCCGGGACGCCGAGCTTCGCGCGCACGGTGAAGGCGCGTCCGCCGTCCTTCTCAATGGTCTCGACGACCTCTTCCGCCGCCTCCTTGTTCGCGGTGTAGTGGATGGCGACGAGTGCGCCCTCCCGCGCCAGGCGGATCGCCGTCGCGCGGCCCATACCGCGGCTGGAGCCCGTGACGAGTGCCGTCTTGCCCGTGAGCCTGCCCATGTCTGTACTCCACTTCGTGGCCGGCGCGGTGGCCGGCGTCGTCGTCCTGGTCGTGGCCGCAGGCTCCCCGAACCAACGGGTCAGCGCTTGCGGCAGGTCGGCGTCCTGGGTGTCGGCGGTGTCGGCCCAGACGACGTAGCCGTCGGGGCGCACCAGGAGGGCACCGCTGCCCGGCGCGGCGGCGCCGGGCAGCGAGGTCGCGTGCACCGTGCGCACCAACGGTGCCCACGGTGCGGCGGCGTCGGCCAGCTCCGTGCGGCGCGCTTCGTCGCCGGGCAGGAGCAGCAGCACGCCCTGCCCGCCGCGCAGCGTCTCGGCAGTGGTGAACTCGCCCTCGTCGGTGGTCAGTTGCCAGTGCGGCAGGCGCCGTCCGAGCAGCGGATGGTCGCCCGGCCCCACGTCGTAACGGATGTCGAGGCCGGAGATCATTCCGGCCAGGTAGGTCCGTACGTTCTCGCTCTCGTCGATCAGCTCGGCGAACACCTCGCGGGTGGCGTCGACTTCGCCGGCGCCGAGCAGCAGCAGGGCCTGCGCCCTGATGTTGCTCAGGACCCCCTGGCCGACCGCGCGCCGCTCCGTGTCGTAGCTGTCCAGGAGCCCCTCGGGGCCTCGCCCGGCCACCTGCGCGGCCAGCTTCCAGCCGAGGTTGGCGGCGTCCTGCAGGCCCAGGTTGAGGGCCTGCCCGCCGATCGGCATCTGCTGGTGCGCCGCGTCACCGGCGAGGAAGAGCCGGTAGTCGCGGTAGCTCTTCGCCTGCCGGGAGGCGTCACCGAAGGAGTTCACCCACAGCGGGGTGCCGCCGCTGATGTCCTCCCCGGTGACGCGCTTCCAAGCGTCGGCGACATCCGTGAACTCCGGCTCCGCTCCGCGCGGTGCGGCACCGAACTCGTGCACCATCACCCGGGTCACTCCGTCGGGACGCCGGGCGGCGATGGCCAGTCCCCCCTCAAGCCTCTGGAAGCGGCGGTTGGGGATGTCGATGCCCGCCACATCGGCGCGCAGCAGTTCGCGGCTCGCGTCCGCGCCGGGGAAGTCGAAGCCTCCCAGGCGGCGCACGACGCTGTCCTCGCCGTCACAGCCGACGACGCACTTGGCCCGGAAGAACTCCGTCGTTCCTTCGGTCGTACGTACTTCGGCCTCGGCGTAGTCCTCGGTCACGGTCAGCCCGGTCACCTCGTGACCGCGCCTGATGTCCGCGCCGAGGTCCTTCGCCCACTGGCCGAGGAGTTCCTCGATGCGGGTCTGCGGGACCTTCCACTGGCCCGGGTAAGGGCCGGGAAGCGTGAGATCGAGCGGGATACCCCCGAAGTGGCCCAGCACGTCGCCGGGTGTCTCACCGAGCGGCGCGAGCAGGCCACGGCTGTCGAGGAGCTCCATGGTGCGGGCGTGCAGGGTGGACGCCCGTGACTCGGTGGTCGGCGCGGTGAGCCGTTCGAGGACCACCACGTCCGCGCCCGCGAGCCGGAGCTCACCGGCGAGGAACAGCCCGACCGGGCCCGCGCCGACCACGACCACCTGGGTCTCGGTGTGATCCCCGGCCATGGTCAGGCCGCCTTGTTCTTCGCGAGGTTCTCGGCGTGGTCCTTGGCGTAGCCGAGCGTGGCGCGGCTGTTGGTGCTCAGCGCGGTGTGGACGTAGTTCCTCGCGTCCTCGACCGTCGCATCCTCGCCGAGGATCTTCGCGATGTTGGCGGTGTTGAGGGTGACGGTGTGCTGCGAGGAGGCGGCGACCCCGTCGGCGTTCTCGGAGAACGTCCAGTAGCCGGTGTGCAGCGTCATCAGCGCCGGCAGCGTCACCTGCTTGTACGCGATCTTCTGGTGCGGGAAGGCCACCCGGTACGACTTGGTGGTGTGCACCGAGCCGTCCTTGGCACGGGTGTCCATCTCCAGCTCCTGCAGGCCCGGGGAGGGCTCCTCGAAGCGGACGGTGGCCACGTGCGCGAGGCGCTCGGGCCACAGCTGGGCCTCGTTGACGAAGTCGAAGACGTCCTTGGCCGAGCCGTTGATCTGGACGGTGTCCTCGAAGGAGAACGTCAGGTCCTCGGCGGCGTGCGCGGCCTCGACGTTGGTCTTCAGGGCGGCGAGCTCCGAGCGCGAGTTGCGGTCGACGGCCTCGTCGATCCACTTCAGGGACGCGGGGTCGTCGTCGATGGCCCGGTAGTCGTGCAGCAGCCGCACGCGCGAGAGGCTCTCGGAGACCGGCTCGATGATCCAGGTGCCACCCATGGAGGCGACCGGCGGCGCGGAGACCTCCTGGCGGAAGGTGATCCGCAGTTGCTCGGGGTCGAGGGTGCGGCGCGACGTCCAGTTCTTGGCCTCGCCGTTGGCGGTGGCCCAGATCCGGATGCGCTCCTCGGTCTCGGACTTCTCCACGTGGTCGACGTAGATCGTCGGCGGGAAGATCCGCGGCCAGTTCTGCACCTCGGCTATCAGCCGGTACACGGCGGCGGCCGGGGCCGAGATCGTGATCTCGTGCTCCACCTCGCGCAGGCCGGGCTGCGACATGCTGGTGACTCCTTTTGTCTGAGGGCGAGTTGGTGAGGGCCTGACGGATCAGAAGTTGCCGAGGCCGCCGCAGACGTTGAGGGCCTGCGAGGTGATGGAGGCGGCCGTGTCCGAGGCCAGGTAGCCGACGAGGCCCGCGACCTCCTCGGGCGTCGAGTAGCGGCCCAGCGGGATCTTGGACTGGAACTTCTCGAGGATGGCGTCCTCGGAGGCGTTGTAGGCGGCGGCGTAGCCCTGGCGCACGCGCTGGGCCATCGGCGTCTCGACGTAGCCGGGGCACACGGCGTTGACGGTGATGCCGGTCGGGGCCAGCTCGTTGCCGAGGGCCTTGGTGAAGCCGACCACGCCGTGCTTGGAGGCCGAGTACGGGGCGCCGAGGACGACGCCCTGCTTGCCCGCGGTGGAGGCGATGTTGATGATGCGGCCGCGGTCCTTGCCGCGCAGACCGCCGGTGGTGAGCACCTCGCGGGTCAGCCGGAAGACCGAGTTGAGGTTGGTGTCGATGACGTCGTGCCACAGCTCGTCGTCGATGTCCGCGGTCACACCGCCGCCCGAGCGGCCGGCGTTGTTGACCAGCACGTCCACGGTGCCGAAGCGGTCGACAGCGGCCTGGACGAAGGCACGGGCGTCGTCCGAGGAGCGCACGTCCAGGGTGGTGCCGTCGACCTCCAGGCCCTCGTCCTGGAGCTGCTTGACGGTCTCGGCGACGTTGTCGGCGTTACGGGCACCGATGAACACCTTGTGGTTCTGGGTGGCCAGAAGGCGGGCGACGGCGAGGCCGATCCCGCTGGTGGCGCCGGTGACGAGGGCGACCCGCTTGTCCTGTTGCGACATGGCTTGCTACTCCAAACGAAGAAGAGAAGGGCAGAGCTCGTTGGGTGAGCTGCCGCCCCGCCGGGGCGCGGCGGGCCCCCGCGGGCCAGGAGGGGGGGAGGAGGCGACGAAAAGACCCGGGAGGGGGCCCTTTTCTCGGGCGCAAAAGGCACCAGGGGTCCGGTTGTCGGGTAAAGGGTCGTT
>NZ_JBHTTU010000001.1:414096-501035 GCF_042794375.1 Kitasatospora sp. NPDC056531
CTTTTTTTTCGTGTTGCAACGTTTTTGCCCCCCAAAAAAAAAAAAGGGGGGGGAAGGGTTGGTGGGGTGATCTCCCCCCCCGTGGGGTCGCTCCGCCCCCCGGCGGGCCGGCCGGAGGTCAGGCGGCGCCGACGAGCTCGGTGAGGTAGCCGTTGATCGCGGCGACGAGGGCCCGCGGGGTCCGGTTGTCGGTGAAGGTGTCGTCGTCGAGGGATATGCCGTACTCGCGCTCGATACGACCACCGGTCTCGAGCAGCGCGAGGGACTCGTAGCCCAGCTCCTCGAAGTCGGTGTCGAGGATGTCGCCGTCGAGGTCGACGGCCTCGTCGGCACCGGCGCCTTCGAGCAGAATGCGCTTGAGGTCCTCAATGGTGAATTCCTGGGCGGACATGGGTGTCCCCTTCCTCGGAGTTGGCGGAGTTGGTGGGATGCGTCAGTCGAGGGAGCGCACGACCACGGCGGAGTTGAAACCCCCGTAGCCGCGGGCGAGCACCAGCACGGTGCGCACCAGGGCGGTGCGCGGCTGCCCGACGACGAGGTCGATGTCGTACTCGGGCGAGAGCTCGACGTTGGTCGTCGGCGGGATCAGGCCCTCGCGCATGGCGAGGACGGCCGAGACCACGTCGACCGGGGCGGCGCCGGAGTAGAGGCGGCCGATCATCGTCTTGGGCGCGGTGACCGGGACGCCGGAGGGTCCGAACACGGCGATCAGGGCGTCGGCCTCCTCGCGGTCCAGCTGCGGGGTGCCGGCCGCGTCGGCGAAGACCACGTCGATCTCGTCGGCGGTGACACCGGCGTCGGCCAGCGCGACCTCGATGGCGCGGCGCAGCCCGGGCTCGCGTCCGCTGCCCGGCTTCGGGTCGAACGTCGATCCGTAGCCCGCGACCTCGCCGTAGATGTTCTCCGCGCCGCGCTCGCGGGCCGTCTGCTCGTCCTCCAGGATCAGCAGGGCGCCGCCCTCGCCGGCGACGTAGCCGCTGGCGGCCGCGTCGAAGGGCAGGTAGGCGCGCTCGGGCTGGTCGCTGGTGGACATCCGGCCCGCGGCGATCTGCGCGACCCAGCCCCAGGGGCAGATCGACGCGTCGAAGCCGCCGGAGAAGATCAGCTTGCTGCCCTTGCGGATCTGGCGGCGGGCCTGCGCGATGGCGTCGAGGCCGCCCGCGTGGTCGCTGACGACGACGCCGCTGGGGCCCTTCATGCCGTTGCGGATGGAGATCTGGCCGCTGTTGACCGCGTAGAACCAGGCGAAGGACTGGTACGCGGAGACGTACTGGCTGCCCTGGCTCCACAGCTTCTGCAGCTCGTTCTGGCCGAACTCGAAGCCGCCGGAGGTGGAGGCGGTGACGACGCCCATGTCGAACTCGGGAATGTCGTCCGGCTTGACGCCCGCGTCGTCGAAGGCGCATTCGGCGGCGACCAGGGCGAGCCGGGTCATCCGGTCGGTCTGCGGGATCAGCCGGCTGGGCAGGTGGTCGGACGCCTCGAAGTTGCGGATCTCGCCCGCCAGTTGCGAGGGGTACGACGACGGGTCGAACCGCGTGATCTTGTCGATCGCGTTCTTGCCGACGCGGGTCGCGGCCCAGAACTCGTCCACGCCGAGCCCGTTGGGGGTGGCGACGCCGATACCGGTGATCACTGCCTTGGCACTCATGCCGCGCTCCTTTCGGGACGGGCCAGCACCATCGCACTCTGGAACCCGCCGAATCCGCTGCCGACCGTGAGGACCGCGTCCGTGCGGTGCTCACGCGCGGTCAGCGGCACGTAGTCGAGGTCGCACTCCGGGTCGGGGGTGTGCAGGTTCGCGGTGGGCGGCACCACGTTGTTCTCCATCGCGAGGACCGACGCGGCGATCTCGATCGAACCGATCGCGCCCAGCGAGTGCCCCACCATCGACTTGATGGAGGAGACCGGGGTGCGGTAGGCGTGCTCGCCCAGGCTCAGCTTGAACGCGGCCGTCTCGTGGCGGTCGTTCTGCTTGGTGCCGGAGCCGTGGGCGTTGATGTAGTCGATCTGCTCCGGGTTCATCCGCGCCTCGGCCAGGGCCACGTTGATCGCCTCGGACATCTCGCGGCCGTCGGGGCGCAGGCCCGTCATGTGGAAGGCGTTGCAGCGCGAGGCGTAGCCGGCGATCTCGGCGTAGATGTGGGCGCCGCGCTTCTTGGCGCTCTCGTACTCCTCCAGGACGAAGGCCGCGCTGCCCTCGCCGAGGACGAAGCCGTTGCGGGTGCCGTCGAAGGGCCGCGAGGCGTGCTCGGGGTCGTCGTTGCGCGGCGTCGTCGCCTTGATCGCGTCGAAGCAGGCCATGGTGATCGGCGAGATCGGGGCGTCGGTCGCGCCGGTGATCATCACGTCGGCGGTGCCCTCGCGGATCAGCTCGACGGCGTGGCCGACCGAGTCGATCCCGGAGGTGCAGCCGGTGGAGACCACGGTGGCCGGGCCCTCGGCGCCGATCGCCCAGGCCACCTCGGCCGAGAACGAGCTCGGCACGAAGTAGTTGTACAGATGCGGCACCGCGTAGGCGTGGTCGACCTCGTCGAGCGCGCCGTTGTTGCTGACCACGCGGTACTCGTCGTCGAGCCCGGTGGTGGCGCCGACCGCGGAGCCGATGGTGACGCCGGTGCGGTGCGGGTCGAAGCCGGCGAGGTCGAGGCCGGAGTCGGCGAGCGCCTCGCGGGCGGTGACCACGCCGAACTGGGCGGCGCGGTCCATGCGGCGGATCTCCTGCGGGCTCAGCCCGTGCAGCTCGGGGTCGAAGTCGGCCTCGGCCGCGACCCGGGAGCGGAAGGAGGACGGATCGAAGAAGGTGATCCCCCGGGTCGCCGTGCGTCCTTCGCTCAGCAGACTCCAGAAGTTCTTGGCGCCGATTCCGCCCGGCGCCAGCACTCCCACCCCTGTGATTACTACCCGGCGGCCCACTAGCGGTGGCCTCCCCTCGTGTCGGTGGCGGACGGCATCACTGGGAGGCCGTCCAGTTGTAGAAGCGGGTGGCCATGGCGTCGGCCGGCGACCGCCAGGTGGCCGGGTCGTAGGCCTCGATGAACGGCTTGAGGTCCTGGCTGATCTGGACGAACCGCGGGTCCGTCTTGGCCTCCTCGATCAGCTCGCCGCCGTTGTCGCCGTCGAAGTCCTGCAGGTGGAAGTACAGGCCGTTGTACGAGAACAGCTGACGGCGCCGGGTGCCCATGCGGTGCGGCATCTCGGTCTCGTCGAACTCAGCGAAGAGCTTGGCGACCTGAACGCTGGACTCGACGTCCATGCGGGCCACGATCAGGGTGCTGTGCAATGTCTTCTCTCTTCCGTGGGTGTCGGCGCCTCAGGCGGCGCTGGTGGGGCCGAAGAGACGGATGAAGTCCGCCACTCCCGCGGCGATCAGGGCGTCGGTCTCGAAGTCCGCGAGCGGCAGGGCGCCGTGGAACGAGCGCTGCACGACGCTGCCCGCGACCAGCTGCACGAACCGGCCCGCCGCGTGGTCGGCGTCAGCGATGTCGAGCAGCCCCGCGTCGGCGATCCGCTGCAGCCTGCGGGCCAGTTCGCGCTGGGCCTGCCGCGGGCCCGCGGTCTGCCACATCTCGAGGACACCGGCCGGGAGCCGGTCGACCTCGGCGCTGATGTGCCGCACGATGGCGAAGTGCTTGGGGAAGGTCGCCAGCGGCGCCAGCCAGGCGCGGCCGAGGGCGGTGAGGTCCGCTTCCAGGTCGTCGATCTCGACGAGGTGGTCCTCGGCGATGACGGTCAGCGCGGCGGCGACGGACGCGGCGCTGTCGAGCAGCACGGACAGGAGCAGCTGCTCCTTGTCCCTGAAGTAGTGGTCCACCGCGGCCGGTTCGAGCCCCGCCTCCTCGGCGATGGCCTGGACGGTGGTGTGGGTCCAGCCTTCGCGGGCGAAGACGGTGCGGGCCGCGCGGACGACGTCCCCGCGCTCCTCCGCCGGACCGGCCTGGATCGCGATCGTTGCCTGCAGCGTGGCCATGGCGTACTCCTCCAGTTGACGTGCGGATCGATGGGTGATGTCGTTCAGCCGGCGAGCGGCTTGCCGAACCAGCGCTCCAGCGCCATCGGCAGGTCGTGGTGGCTGCCGGGCGCGGCCCAGGCGATGTAGCCGTCGGGGCGGATCAGCACGGCGGTGGTGTCCTTGAGGCCGCTGGCCTCGGTGCGGTGGCCGGGCTCGGCGGTGACGATGTCGACGCGGTCGGACCAGCCGGCCGCGCGGGCGCGCAGCCGCGGGTTGTCGGCGAAGTCGAGCAGCAGCCCGCGGGCGGAGTGCAGCAGTTCGGTGCTGGAGGTGGCGCGCTTGGCGGTGGTGAGTTCCAGGTGCGGCATGCGCTTGCCGAGCAGCGGGTGGCTGCCCGAACCGACGTCGTAAGTGATCTCCAGGCCGCTGACCATGGCGGTCAGGTGCTTGGCGACCTCGGGGTACTTGATGAGCTCGGTCAGTACGTCGCGCAGCGGCTGCACCTCGGGGCCGCTCAGGAAGAGCAGGCCCTGGGCCTGGGTGTTCATCAGCAGCCGATTGCCGACCTGGTGACGCTCGGAGTGGTACGTGTCGAGCAGGTCCTGCGTGGCGGTGCCGTTGACGACGGCGGCGAGCTTCCAGCCCAGGTTCACGGAGTCCTGGATGCTGGTGTTCATTCCCTGGCCGCCGGCCGGCAGGTGGATGTGGGCGGCGTCGCCGGCCAGGATGATGCGGCCGCGCTGGTACTCGGTGACCTGGCGGGTCGCGTTGCCGAAGGCGCTGACCCACACGGGCTCGGCGTGCGAGATGTCTTCGCCGGTCAGCCGCTTCCAGGCGTCGGCGACCTCGTGCCAGGACGGCGGGGCGTCGCGGCGCTGCGGCGGGTTGCCGCGCTCGCAGACGATGATGCGGGTGGTGCCGCCGGGCAGCGGACCGACCATCACCATGCCGCCCGGCAGCGTCTCGCCGATCATGCGCGTCTTGAGTTCGACACCCTTGATGTCGGCGAGGAACATCTCCATCGTCGCCGCGGTGCCGGGGAAGTCGAAGCCGCCCGCCTTGCGGACCATGGAGCGGCCGCCGTCGCAGCCGACCAGGTAGGCGGCGCGAAGGGTGTGGTCGCCCTCGGGGCCGCGCACCTTGACGGTGACGCCGTCGCCGTCGTCGGTCACTTCCAGGACCTCGTGGCTGCGCCGGATGTCGGCGCCGAGGCTGGCGGCCCACTCCTCCAGGTGCGTCTCGGTGGCGGACTGCGGCACGGACTTGGCGGCCTGCTTGGCGCCTTCCAGGATGGAGAAGTCGATGGGCAGACCGCCGAAGTGGCCGAGGTCGCTGGTCTCCACGTCGCCGAACCGGCTCAGGATGCCACGCTGGTCGAATATCTCCATGGTGCGTGCGGTGAAGCCGAGCCCACGGGATTCTCCGGTGCGCTGCGCGAGGCGCTCAAGAACGACGACATCGACTCCCGCGAGCCGCAGTTCGCCCGCCAGCATCATTCCGGCGGGGCCTGCGCCCACGACAATCACTGAAGCGTCCATGTACCTCTCCTTGGCCATTTCTGGGGTTCCTTCGGTTCGACACATAACTGCGGAAGCTAGGAATGAGTTTCTTCGCCCAGGGAAAGGACTTCAAGACGCTTCTGTTCAGGTCTGCGCAGGGTTTCTTCACGGCTTTGTGCGCCCCCCACAAATACGTCCGGCGAATGTCAGAGAAAGGACAGATCGCCGGTCGTCCGGCCAGTACTGCAGCCATGCGGGCGCTTGTCACCGTCGGCGCACGAGCGGCGCTCGAACAGCTCCTCGGGCACTACGGGGTACGGCTCGCGGGCCTGGCGGGTGTGGCCGTCCGGCACCACCTGCCGCCCACCCGCGTCGAGGTGGCGCGGGCCGGCAGCGAGGGCCAGGGTCTGACCAGCCCCTTCCGGCTCGAACGGCTGTGCTAGGTTGCGCGCTGGTCAGCCTCCGCACCCTGGTGCGGAGTGGCGCCGAGGCATGATCAGGGGGTTCCATGCGCAGGGGTGCGGCAACGCGTGTCGTCGTGGCCGGAGGCGGCCCGGTCGGCCTACTCGTGGCGGCGGAACTGGCCGGTTACGGCATCGAGACCGTGGTCCTGGAGGCCAAGGAAGCCGTCGACGACCATCCGAAGGCCAACACACTGCACGCGCGAACCGTGCAGTGCCTGGTGCGCCGCGGTTATCTGAACCTGCCGGTGTCCGCCGAGCGCGCCGGGACCGTGTCGACACCGTTCCACTTCGGCGGGCTGCCCGCGCTGGACATCACCGCGCCCGCGAGCGAGCCGCCCGCCCTCCTCAAGCGCCTCCAGGCCGATTTGGAGCGGGAGTTCGAGAAACAGGCGTGGGAGCGGGGCGCGCGGATCCTGCGCGGGCACCGCGTCGTCGCGGCACACCAGGACGAGAACCGGGCGGTGGTGGTGGCCGAAGGCCCCGACGGGACGGCCGAGTTCACCGGAGACTTCCTCGTCGGGGCGGATGGCGTCCGCAGCATCGTGCGCGAGCAGCTGGGCTTCGGCTCCGAGGTGCACCTGCCGACCGTCTCCGCGGCCATGGGCGTCGTACGGGTCGCCGAGCCGGGCGCGCTGTCGGAGGGCTGGCGGCGCACGCCGCGCGGCTGGACGGTCGCCCGCGCGCTGGCGGACGGCCGCCACCTGGTCCGCGTCCTCGATCTGAGCGCTCCGCACCCGAACCGGCACGCGCCGCTGACCCGGCGGGAACTCGAAACGGAGCTGTCCCGGATCACCGGCCACGACGTGCCGCTGTCCGAGGCCACGAGCCTGAGCCGGTTCAGCGACTTCACCCGGCTCGTCCACCAGTACCGCAAGGGCCGGGTCTTCCTCGTCGGCGATGCCGCGCACGCCCACTTCCCCATCGGCGGCCAGGGGCTGAGCACCGGGTTGCTGGACGGTCTCAACCTTGCCTGGAAGCTGGCGTTCGTGCTGCGGGGCACCGCGGGCGAGGGTCTGCTCGACACCTACGAGTCCGAGCGCCGGCCCGTCGCCGAACAGGTCGTCGCCAACACCCGGGCCCAGCTCGCCCTGATGAAGCCCGACCCCGCGCTCGGCGAACTGCGCGCTCTGTTCGAGCAGTTGCTCGCCCAGGACGAGGGCAGCCGGTTGGTCGGCGGCATGATCAGCGCCCAGGGCCTGGACCTGCCACCCCGCGGGCCGAACGCGTCGCGGTGGGAAGGCCGCTTCCTCGACAACGCCGCCCTCGGCGACAACGACGTCATCGGCCTGCTGGAGGAGGGGCGCCCGTTGCTTCTGACGGGTGACGGCGACAGCGTCCCGGCCCAGGAGGCGGCCGGCTGGGCGCACGTCGTCACCACGGTCCCCGTGCCGCGTTCCGCCCTGCCGGCTCCGGCGCTGCTGGTCCGCCCCGACGGCTACATCGCCTGGGCCCCGGACGGCGACGGCCTCGCCGAGGCACTGCGCGGCTGGTTCGGCGACCCGCGCTGATCAGGGCACCATCCGGTCCACCAACCGCCTACGAACACGCCGCGTCGCCACCCGGCGATCGATGAGCCCACTGAGCGACAGCGGTCGACCCGAAAGGACGAGCTGATCGATACGACGATCAACTGCCGCTCTACGAACGTGCGCCCAGGGGAATGTGCATGTTGACGCATGTGCCCTCGCCCGGTGCACCGTCCGCGACGAACCGCCCGCCGAGTCCCTCGATCCGGTCCGCCGCGTAGGTCAGACCGTGTCCGAGCTGAGTGCTGTCGACACCAGAACGCCTTTCGGGACCCCCTTCGGAATCCTCGGAATTGTCCTCACAAACGGCACAACCGATGCCGTTGTCTTTCACTCGAAAGTGCACCCAGCGGCGCGTGACGCGGCCGGTGACCACGATCTGGTCGACCTGTGCATGCGCGAAACTGTTGCGCAGGCATTCACGTATCGCGAGGAACAACTCCCGCCGCCACAGTTCGGGCACGATGTTCTCGTTGCCCGTGGAGCTGAACGTGACCCGCACGCCGCCGGGCGCGGCCAGCGCGACGAAGGACTCGACGGCTTCGCGCAGCGGTAGCACGGCCGTCTCGTCGCGCAGGCCCGTGATCAGGTCGCGGGCGTGCCCCAGCGCCGAGCGGACACCGGTCGCGGCGACCGCCAGATGACCCGCGGCGTCCTCGTCGTGCCTGGCCTGCAGGGCGAGATGGTGCAGCGCCACCGACAGGTGCGTGCCGAGTTCGTCATGCATCTCCCGAGCGAGCCTGCGCCGCTCGCGCCACAGCGCGTCGTGCGCGTCACCCGTGTCCACCGACGTCGCGCAGTGCCGTCTGATGGCCTGGCCGAGCACGCGGACCAGCGACGGGACATCATGCGCGGAGACAGCCGCGCGGGCTCCGGACACGGCGTGCAGGACCGCACACTCGGTGAGCAGGGTGCCCACCGCAGTGGTCAACTCCGGGGCCAGGCAGGGAAGAGCGGGGCCGAGCGCGGTGGGCGCAACGGCCGCACCGTCGGCGATGGCCCGGGCATCGGCCAGGATTCGCCGGGCGTATGCGGTCAACACGGCCCGCACGGCAGGCACGTTGAGCTCCGGCAAGGCGTCGGACTCGGCCAGGGCGTGCAGCCGCTCCTCGAAGCGTCGCAGCACGGCGCCTGCCCCGTCGAGCAGCAGCACACCAACCCGCGCGGGCTCCGCCTCGCCACCCCTGCCGGATCTCGGGGCGTGTTGCCGGCAACCGGCCCCGCCGCTGCGGCCGGGTGCGCGGTAGGGCGTGGCCCGGCGGCTCAGACCGTCCTGCAGTGCCGCGGCGAAGCCATGACCGACGAAGGCTTCGAGCAGCCCGACTCCGGGCTGGCCGACGGGCAGGGGGTGCAGGTCCATGAACTGCCTCGTCTCTGTACCGGCGCGGTTGCGCACCGTGGGCCAAGTGACGATCAAGATAACAAACCGACTGAGCTGTTTGTCAACCCTCGCGTTTGCCCTCGCCGACAACGCCACGCCCTGACCCATCCGGTCCTGGACAACCCCACCGCCCGATGATCTCGGGGCTGAGGCGCTCGCGGCGGTGATCCTCTCCGCATCGACCAGCGCCCGGTAACGCCGACCGCCAGGCCGAGGGGCGCGAGACGCCCCGGCGCTGGTCGGAGAGGCCGTGGGCGCCGTTGCTGCCGTGCGCGCCCCCGGGAGGGCGGACGGGAGGTGTCGCACTGCCGGTACCGGCGGCCTTGTCGCGGTCGGCACACCCGCTGGGGCTCTCTACTGAGGCAGTGCCCGGGTGAACTGCCGGTGGATCTCCGCGATTTGCTCCAGGACCTTGTCGCTGCCCCGCGGGTCGGTCGCGGCGCGGGCCTTCTCCGCGCAGACCGCGACCAGCAATTGCTGCCAGAAACCCGTGACCGTACAGCGCGACAGCCACACTTTGTCGCGCCGGCTGAGTATCTCCATGCCGAGGGTCGCGCTCGTCACGGTGTTCACCAGGGCTTCCAGCGACGTGTCGGGCAGCAGTGCCTCGTCGTCCGCGGCCTGGGTGACGCAACTCCGCACACGCCCCTGCCACTCCTGGCGCAGATCGAGATCGGTGCCCTGCGCCCAGTCGCAGTTGAGGTGGAAGCCCGCGCGCACGACCACGTCCTCGTTCAGCAGGTACGCGAAGCCGTGGGTCATGTCCGCCATGGCCTGCATGGCATTGCTCTGCCCGAGGGTGGCCTGGCGCACGACGCGGCGCAGGAGGTGGACGGCCACCTGCTCGACGGCACTGGCGACGGCGGCCTTGTTCTCGAAGTGGAAAGTCAGGGCCCCACGGCTGACCTCTGCGCCCGAACTGATCGCTGTCAACCCGGTCTGTACATAGCCATGTTGCTCGAAGAGCCGGGCTGCTGAGCGGATCAGCGCGTTGCGGGTACGGGTAGCCCGTTCTTGTTTGCTCACTCTCTCGGCTCCGTTTGGGAGGCGACGTCAGTACGCCCTCTTCGTCGATGACGCCAGCAGCACGCCGGGGAAGACCGCGGCACACTGCGGCCACTATAAAACCAACTCCCCGGTATTGGATAATCGGGCTTTCGAGTTGATCGTTGTCGGGGTCGCTCGGTGGGTGATGCGGCGCCATCCCACCGTGCAGGCTGGAGTCACCTGCACATTCACACACCCGTCGGCCCGCGTCCGCGGTGGTCTGCGACCTCGCCCCGGCCGCACCGGCAAGCGCGGACGGCCCGCACTCAAGGGCGCCCACCTGGGCACACCGAAAGATCTGGCCGCCACGGCCACCCTCACATCCTTCGCGGTCACCCGCTACCGGCGCACCGCCACCGTACGCCTGGCCGACATCACCTACCTGCGGTACGACCCCTCCCGCACCCGCACCGCTTGATTTTCCTGCGCGACGAGGACACCGCCGTCGGGCCCCGACCGAACGGACTTCGAGCATGTCGCACTTGCGCCGGTCCACGGCTCCGGATACGAACGGAACCTCCCCCGGAGTGCTCAGACCGTACCATCCGCCGCCTCAAACAGTGGGCCGAGCAAGGGATTTCCAAGACCGTGCACACTCCGGCGCCCGAGGCCTGCGACCGGATGACCGGCCTCGAGTTGGACGGGATCCCGGTGGGTGGCTACATCACCAAGTCCCCTTCCGGCGGAGAGAAGGCGGGGCGCTCGCCAGCCGACCGGGGCAAGCAGAGGCTGAATGCTCCGCAGCGTGCGCCCCGGCCATAGCCATGACAACAACAACTCCCATGCCTGATCGCCGAGTTGGATTCACAGCCGACGTTGTCCGCAGGAGCGTTCGCCCCGATCCGGGCGAGTCGACGCTGATCGATCGAGCCACCCGACGTCTCAAGTGATCCATGCGCCGGTCGCTCCCGCCCCGGAGTCACGTCCGCTTTGGACGGAACCCAGGGGCGCCGCTTCCGCGCGAGGCGGCAGCGGCAGGGGCCTCGGAAGGGGTCTCGGGAGGGGCTTCGGGGTGGGGCCAGATCAACTACAGGGACACGTCAATCTCCCTGCCACGCGGCTGGATTGAGGCACCGGGCAAGGGCGGGCGAGCGCCGCGGCAGCCCCCCTTGAATCTTTGACAAACCGGGATGTCGGTTTGTATTCTCCTGGTCGTCTACACCATGAGCTCAGCGCCGACTTACAGGGGGAGAGCAGATGACCAGGTCATCCTCGGATCTTTTGGTGCACCGAGTACTCAGTTCGCATCACGACCGCGGCCACCCGGGAGAGCAGTCGGTCTCGGTGCCGCCTGTGGAGCAGCCCGGGCGGCCTCGACGCGAGCCCCTGCGGGTGCTCATCGTGGAGAACGAGACCCGGGCTGCCGACTCCTTGGTGCAGGGGCTGCGCCGACAGGGCTACCGGTCCGACAGCGTGGCGACGGGGGCCAGGGCCCTGCAGACCTACCGCAGCGCGGACCTGATCCTGCTCGACCTCGATCTGCCCGACATCGACGGCCTCGAGGTCTGCCGCAGTGTTCGCGCCATGTCGGACACCCCGGTCATCGCCCTGACCGCGCGGGACTCTGAACTCGACCGGGTGCTCGGCCTGCAGGCCGGTGCCGACGACTACATGATCAAGCCGTACGGATTCCGTGAGCTGGTGGCCCGGATGGAAGCCGTCATGCGCCGCGTCCGGCCGCCGCAGATCCTCGAGCAGGTCATCGAGCACGGCCCGCTGCGGATAGACGCCGGTACGCGCGAAGTGCTGCTCGACGGCGAGCCGGTGGAGATGACCCGCAAGGAGTTCGACCTGCTGCATCTGCTCGCGTCCCAGCCCGAGACCGTGGTCTCCCGCAGACAACTGATGACCCAGGTCTGGGACGACTCCTTGTCGCGCCCTGGGCGCACCATCGACACCCACGTCAGCAGCCTGCGCAACAAACTGGGGTCCAGCAGCTGGATCATCACCGTGCGAGGCGTCGGATTCCGCCTCGGACACGCCTGAAAAGGTTGACGAGGAACTGTCGGTCGGTCGCCCTCCAGCCGGACGCCGCCGGTGGCGTCCGCTGAGGCCGCGGACCTCGCCCTCGCGAGGGTCGGCCTCGCCCGCCTCACACTGGTTGCCGGCCCCGGCGTCGGCACCCGCCACGGCCAAGGAGCGGCCGAGGAGCGGCCCCGGTCAGCGGCTGCCCCAGCCACGCCCCCGTACGACAACGGCCCGTACGACAACGGCCCGGGCGACTGCGGCTTCGGCCGACCGGTCCCGGGGCGTGGCGGTTGGTGGGGCTTCGCAGAGGACGCGTTGGTCCCGGGTTGCCCGGGAGAAGGGTCCGGAGCGTCGCGGTGCGCGGTAAACCGCGCGATGCGGGGCCGGAGTTGACCAAGCTGTGTAGTGGTGTGCGTAGATCCCTGAAGTGGGTGGCGGGCAGGGTGGTGCACAGGTTTCTACCCCTGGGAGAAGTGACTCATCGTGCGCAAGGTGCTCATCGCCAATCGTGGTGAAATCGCTGTCCGCGTGGCCCGGGCATGCCGGGATGCCGGGATCGTGAGCGTTGCCGTCTATGCCGAGCCGGACCGGGACGCGCTGCACGTCCGTTCCGCGGATGAGGCCTTCGCGCTGGGCGGTGACACCCCGGCCACCAGCTATCTGGACATCGCCAAGGTCCTCAAGGCCGCCGAGGACGCCGGCGCGGACGCCGTCCACCCCGGCTACGGGTTCCTGTCGGAGAACGCCGACTTCGCCCAGACCGTCATCGACGCCGGCCTGATCTGGATCGGCCCGCCGCCGCACGCCATCCGTGACCTGGGCGACAAGGTCGCTGCCCGGCACATCGCGCAGCGCGCCGGCGCCCCACTGGTGGCCGGCACCCCGGACCCGGTCTCGGGTGCGGACGAGGTCGTGGCCTTCGCCGAGCAGCACGGCCTGCCGGTCGCCATCAAGGCGGCGTTCGGTGGCGGCGGCCGCGGCCTCAAGGTCGCCCGCACGCTGGAGGAGATCCCGGAGCTGTACGAGTCCGCGGTGCGCGAGGCGGTCGCCGCCTTCGGTCGCGGCGAGTGCTTCGTCGAGCGCTACCTGGACAACCCGCGGCACGTGGAGACCCAGTGCCTCGCGGACAAGCACGGCAACGTCGTGGTCGTCTCCACCCGTGACTGCTCGCTGCAGCGCCGGCACCAGAAGCTGGTCGAGGAGGCGCCCGCGCCGTTCCTGACCCCGGAGCAGAACGCCGAGCTGTACCGCGCGTCGAAGGCCATCCTGAAGGAGGCCGGCTACGAGGGCGCCGGGACCTGCGAGTTCCTGGTGGCGACGGACGGCACGATCTCCTTCCTGGAGGTCAACACCCGCCTGCAGGTCGAGCACCCGGTCACCGAGGAGGTCACCGGGATCGACCTGGTCCGCGAGATGTTCCGGATCGCCGACGGCGAGGAGCTCGGCTACGGCGACCCGGAAGTACGCGGCCACTCCTTCGAGTTCCGCATCAACGGCGAGGACCCGGGCCGCAACTTCCTGCCCGCGCCCGGCACCGTGACGCTGTTCGCCCCGCCGTCCGGCCCGGGCGTGCGCCTGGACTCCGGCGTGGAGACCGGCTCGGTCATCGGCCCGGCCTGGGACTCGCTGCTGGCCAAGCTGATCGTCTCCGGCCGTGACCGCAAGCAGGCCCTGGAGCGGGCCAAGCGCGCGCTGAACGAGTTCAAGGTCGAGGGCATGGCCACCGCCATCCCCTTCCACCAGGCGGTCGTCACCGACCCGGCGTTCGCACCCGAGGTGCACGGCAGCGACGAACCGTTCACGGTCTACACCCGCTGGATCGAGACCGAGTTCAACAACACCATCCCGGCGTTCGCAGGCGGGGCCGGCGAAGCCGAGGAGGCCGACGAGCCCGGCCGCGAGAACCTCGTCGTCGAGGTCGGCGGCAGGCGGCTCGAAGTCTCCCTCCCGGTGGGTATGGGCATGTCGCTGGCGCGTTCAGGACCTGCTGTGGGCGCCAAGCCGAAGCGGCGCGCGGCGAAGAAGTCCGGCCCGGCCGCCTCCGGCGACACTCTCGCGTCCCCGATGCAGGGCACCATCGTCAAGGTCGCCGTCGAGGAGGGCCAGGTCGTCGCCGAGGGCGAGCTGATCGTGGTCCTGGAGGCCATGAAGATGGAGCAGCCGCTCAACGCCCACAAGGCCGGAACCATCACTGGCCTGTCCCTGGAGGTCGGCGCCTCCCTCACCTCCGGCGCCGCCATCTGCGAGATCAAGGACTGAGACACCATGACGAACAGCACCCAGGAACGCATAGGCCGCCTCGAGGAGCAGCTGCGGGACCTGACGGACCGGAGCCTGATCGGCGCGCTGATCGACCGGTTCGTCTCCGGACTCGACCACCCGAATCCGCAGTGGTGCGACGAGACGTGGTACCGCTCGCTGTTCAGCGAGGACATCGTGCTCGACATGCCCAACGGCACACACCGCGGTATCGCGGGCATGCCCGACTTCTTCGGCGGGCCCAAGACGCAGTGGGCACGCACCCATCACATGACCACGAACCATCTGATCGAGGTGGCCGGTGACATGGCGACGGGGCGGGCGAACGTGCAGGCCACCCATGTTCCGCACGGGCCCGATGCCCCGCTCTTCGTCGGCGGCGCCCGCTACGACTTCGAGGCGGTGCGCACGGCCACCGGCTGGCGCATCAGCAGACTGGCAACGGCGATCGTCTGGCTCAACGACGGAACCGGCAGCATCGCCACCGCGGCGCGTTAGGGACTGCCGTCACGCAACCGCCACGTGCACCGCGCCCGCCCGTTCCGGGTCGGACAGGCCCCGGGCGGGCAGGGCGCGGTCCAGCCGCGGGCAACCCCGGCCGCAAGGCGTTCATCTCCGGCAAGCGGAGACGGAACACGATCAAGACCACCACGTTCAGTGACGGTCAAGGCCGGACCCCGTTCTCCGGGACAGCCCGTCCCGGGCGCACGCACAACCGGACCGCGGCAGTGCGCACTGCAGGCATCGTCGACCAGTTCCGCCAGCACCCCGATGTCCACGCCGGGGTCGACGAGGGCTGCGACCGGCACGGTCGCCTCGTGGCGGACGGAAGGTCCGTCTCACGCAAGCCCGGGACGAAAGGTTGCGGAAAGACAAAAGGCCCAGGTCACGAACTATGTGACCTGGGCCTTCGCTGAGCCGCCTGCGGGATTCGAACCCGCGACCTACGCATTACGAGCCCGAGAGTGATCATGCTGGCGGCTGCTGGCATCGATCACTTGGTGATGAACCCGCAGGTCAGAACGTTGCGCCGTGATCCGAGATCCCGCCCGAACCGGCACGTGCTGCCCCGTCCGCTCACGCATCGCTCACGCATAGAACGGCGCGCCGAGGCCTCCCGCCGCGCACTGCTCGACCGCCGCTCGGCTGCGGTGAATACCCGCTCGGCCTCGGGCGTCAGCGTTCGCAGCGCGACCAGCGCGGCGATGACGACATCGCACAGTTCCTGCTGCACATCCTCCCACGAGTGCGTCACGCCCTTGCGCGGGTTCTGCCCGGTCGCCCCGATCACGGCCTGACCGACCTCGCCGACCTCCTCGGACAGCTTCACGATTCGCAGCAGCCGCTCCCAGCAGCCGGAGTAGGTCATGCTGAGACAGGGCCACCTTGCACCTCCCGTGTTGAACTGGCCGTTCACTTGGAAGAGTTGCTTGGTAGCCCGTTCCACGGGCAGGGAGCGGAGCCTCACAGAGCACGCGCCCCCGGCGTACGCCCTAATCGTGATCGGCTACACCACACAGCGGGACGCCATCGCCGGCTGTGCCGGCCGTTAGCGCACTGATGCCCGCAGCAAAGCGCCGGCATCGGCGGCCATGCCGTAGTCGTGCAGCTCGAGAGCGGCTCTGATGACGTGCTTCTCAGGCTGGTCACGGCCATAGATTCCGAGCAAGGTCTCGGCAAGCTGATTGCGCCGCTGCTGGCGCAGGAGAACGAGAGCGGCTGCACTCTCGAGAGGTGTCAGGACCTGGGACGCCTCCCCGAGCAGTGAGAGCACTGCAGAATCCTCGCCCAGCCTGTGGACTTCCTCTGCCTGCCTGACAAGTTGCTGTGCCGCCAGCACGTCGCTTGCGCTCCGCTGCCGGTCCCCTGCCAGAGAGGGGACCGGCAGCGGAGCGGACCGATCACGGGTCGCCGCGAGGGCCGCTTCCAAGCCGGCTCTTTCTTCGTCTAGCTGCTCGACCCGGTCTCGCAGCTCAAGGTTCTCGGCCTGATGCTGGTCGCCCTTGAGCTGGAGGAAGTCGATCCTTTCCAGCAGCTCTCCGTTGGTCTGCTTCAGACCCGCCATCGCGCTTCGCAGATCGTCGTTCTCGCGCCCAACCTTCGGACACGCTTTGCAGAGGGTCGACTCGGCGCTGGCGTGGAGTGCTAAGAGCTCCTGCTTCGCCAGGCGGAACCGGGTGTTGCTAGCCCTTTCGGCGGCGACGTCGTAGAGGCGCTCAACGAAGCCTCGTGGCGGCACGTGGACGCCGTTCAAGTAGCGAGATATCTCGCTTGCGTGCTTCTTGTACCCATGAGAGGCGAGGAGCTCAGTGGCTTCGGCCAAGGTCGAGGTGCCGAGGCGTCCGTACACGGCGACCAGGGCTTTTGCTAGCTGCCGCCTGCCAGGCGGAAGGCTCGGATCGATCCGGGTCCCAATCTGTCCTGCTCGCACCCGCACTTGCCTCCCTCGATCAGTCTCAGACGGTCAATTGTGCAGTGCCAGTCTTGAGTTATCAGCCTGCAACATCGCCTTTCGCTGGACCTACCTCCCGTGCCGGTGCTGGGATGAGTGGACCGCGGGGGAACCTGGGGCGAGAACACGCCGCGTGCGACGGGATGACGCACGGGGTTAGGCGAGTGTGCCGAGCAACTGGTCGATCGGAGGCCCAACATGACGCTGCCGTCCTGGCAGGACAGGAAGAAGTACGGGGGCATGGTCCGCGCCGCTCTGTGGCTGGAGACTGAGGTGGGGGAGGGCAAGATCTTCACCAAGGCCAGGCTGCGCGAGGCGTTCCCGGATGATCAGCAGATCGACCGCCGCGTCCGGGATCTTCGTGACCGCGGGTGGCGGATCGACACCAGCCGCGACGATCCCTCTCTGAAGCAGGAGGAGCAGCGGTACGTGCACAAGGGGGCAGAGGTCTGGCTGCCCGGTCAGAACAAGGGGCCTGCGCACAAGAACAGCCTCACTGCTGCGCAGCGCAACAAGGTCATGCTGGCCGACAACCTCCTCTGCCGGACCTGCGGTGTTGGTGCCGGTGAGTCGTACGGTGACGGAATCGAGACGTCGAAGCTGAACGTCTCCCGACGCAAGGTCCGGCTGGCTGACGGGACTGTTGAGGTTCAGTTGGTGACTGAGTGCCAGCGATGCAGCGCGGGCAGTGTTGACCGGGAGGCCGGGCTTGATGAGCTGCTCACGGCAGTGTCCGCTCTGACGGAGCTTGAGCGGAAGGTCCTGAGCGGGTGGATCGAAGCTGACCGCCGTACCCTCAGCGCACTTGAGAAGCTGTGGGGTTTCTACCGGACTATGCCGGCTGCGTCCCGTGAGGCTGTGGCAAAGGCCGTAAATGCTGAGGGTAAGTAGAGAGAGGCTTGGGGAGGGCTGTGATGTTCCACGAGTTCCCGCCGCCGCCGCGCGCGGCTGAGTTCAGCGAACTGATCAAAACGCGGTTGGAGGAGGTGAAGAGCTCGGGCGGGACTCGGGAGACGGTCACGGTTGACTGGAATGAGCAGCCGTTGCACTCCGAGGTGATTGACCTGCCTCTTGACGGCCTCTACTTCAACCCCAGTACCCATCGTGTCCGCGCGCAGCGCAGCCACGACCCGGCCCGGGACGATGCACTCGACCGGGATCCGTGGAGTGCGGAGAGCCAGGACTACTTGAGGTTCTTGCTCCAGGCAGAGCCGGCGAACCCGAATCGCCGGGACCCCGACTTCGACAAGTTGAAGGAGAGCCTGCAGCAGTTCGGTCAGACCGACCCGGGGCTCGTCACGCACCACGGCATCCTGGTGAACGGCAACACCCGTGCTGCTGCGCTTCGAGAGATCGGTGCGCGGTCGATGCGGGTGGGCGTTCTGCCGGCTTCGTTCACGTGGTCCGACATCAATGCGGTTGAGCTGTCGCTGCAGCTCCGCAAGGACCATCGGCGGGACTACTCGTATCTCAACCGCCTCCTTGCCATGGAGGAGCAGGCGGCCCTCGGCAGGACGCCCGAGGCGATCGCCAAGGAATTCAGGATCCGTCCGGCTACCTACCACCAGGAGAGGTGGATCCTCAGCACGATCCGCGAGCTGATCGACCGAAGCAAGAGCGGTGGTGGCGTGGCTCTTCGGCTGGTCGACTTCGAGGACGACCAGGAGAAGCTCAAGGAGCTCCACCGCCTCTACGAGAAGCTGCAGGGTGTCGAGCGGGACCAGGCAGAGATCCTGAAGGAGACACGGCTGACCGCGATTCTCCTGGGCTTCTCCAAGACGGACGTCCGTCACATCGACGAGGAGTTCCTCCAGCAGGAATACCTCCTTAAGGCGATGCCGCCAGATCTCGTTGCAGTCGCGCAGGGTTCAGAGCCGGAGAGCGTGTCGATTCCTGGCCTTGGAGTCTCCGTGCCAACTGGCACGTCTGGAGTGGCCGCAGCCAGGGCGCTGAACGACCACATCCTTCGGGCCACGGCCGCTGTGCGGAAAGCAGATGGCGAGTTGGGCGAGGGCGGGCAGGCGGGCGCCCAGGCAATCGTCGACAGTGCCAAGGAGGCGTTCAACCAGGCGATTGATGCCGCCGGCCGAGATGCGCGCGTCCGGAAGCGCAAGCAGCTGGCTCCCGCCCGTCTGGCTGAGGCATGCGCTGATATTGACCAGTGCGTTGTGGACCTAGTCCAGGCTCGGACGTCGCGGACTCTTGATGAGGAGGCATTCGATGAGGCGGTGCTGAAGTTGCGTGAAAGCCTCCGGAAGCTGGCTCACCAGGCCGGACGCGGCATGCCGAGCCCGGGAGATGGCGTCTCGTGGCTGATTGAGGCAACCGCAGTGGAAGGCAGCCGATGACCGAGGCAACGGTCGGTCCTTCCCTCCGTCTCGCCTTTGACGAGACGCGCACCAAGGTGGTGCTCAGGACAGTTGAGCACCACCGCGAGGATCTCGTCCGGCTGGTCGCCCGTTTCCGAACGGGCGGCCAGCTTGGCCCACTCTCTGCCTCTGTGGACCTCGATGACCTGCTGACCGGGATCGGAGAGATCAACGGCTGGCCTGATCACGTAGGTGTCCAGTGGGCTCCCGAGCTGCAAGATCTGGTTCTGGGAGTTCTGCAGGATGCCGCCAAGGTCCAGCAACGGCTCGAGTCCTCGCCAGGGCGGGGCGAGGTTAAGCCCAGCGATGTGCTCAACCTCCTTGGAATCGACTGGAAGGCAGAGCTGGGAGAGTTCCAGCGGCGCGATATTGCCAAGCTCCTGTCCTTGCAGCACGGCGCGAACTTCAGTGTCCCGGGCGCGGGCAAGACGCGCGTGGCGCTCGCAGTCTACTCCGCCCAGAAGGCTGCGGGCAGCGTCCGTCGGCTTCTTGTCGTGTGCCCTAAGTCTGCGTATGAGTCCTGGCACTATGAAACTGGCGTGTGTTTCAGATACCCCCTGCGTACCCAGGTCTTCGACCGGACGCTGGATCAGTGGGCTGAAGTACTGATCGTCAACTACGAACGGCTGGACAGGTCGCTGTCCACTCTAAGTGGGTGGCTTTCGTCAGCCCCGTCAATGATCATTCTCGACGAGGCCCACCGGATGAAGCTAGGCGTTCGAGGCACCTACGGCGCTGCCTGCATGGCACTGGGACCTCTTGCGAGGCGGCGGCTGATCCTCACTGGTACGCCGGCACCGAATGGCGCTCGGGACCTGGAGAGCCTTCTTGGCTTTGTCTGGCCAGGGCATGGCCAGCGATCGGTTGCGCGGGCGGTGGCAGGCGGAGACTTGGCATACGCCAGCACGGTCTTGCGACCGCTGTTCACCCGGACCACGAAGCATGAGCTTGGGCTGCCTCCGATGAAGACGGAGAAACGGTACGTCGACATGCCGGAGCTGCATGGCGAGATCTACACCTCGCTGGTCAGCGGCATGCAGACCGGCGCGACTCGGGATGATCTAAGCGCGCTCGGCAGGTCGGCACTCCGCCTGCTGATGGCTGCGACAAGTCCAGCCCTGCTGGTGGAGGGATCGAGCCGGCACGAACCCCTCGCCTACCGGCTGCCGCCGCTGGAAATCCCCCAGAGCGACTCCCTCTTCCCGCTCCTGCAGAACCTCCCGGACTATGAGCTGTCTCCCAAGTACAAGGAGGCTGCCGCGATAGTCGCTGAGAACGCAGAGAAGGGGCGGAAGACGCTCATCTGGACCACGTTTGTGCGGAGCCTGACCACCTTGGCCAAGCTGCTGGAGAAGTTCGCTCCGGCCGTTGTCCATGGCGGAACAGCTGATCGCGACGAACAGCTGAGGCGGTTCCGTGAGGATCCGGCCTGCATGGTGCTGATCTCCAACCCGGCGACGTTGGGCGAAGGCATCAGCCTGCACCAGGTATGCCACGACGCTGTGTACGTGGACCGTGACTTCGTGGCGGGACGCTTCCTGCAGAGCATCGACCGCATCCACCGGCTCGGGCTCGACCGTGAGGCCGAGACCAAGGTGACTGTGCTTGCTGTCCGCAACACGATCGACGAGGTGGTTGAGGTGCGACTCGAGCAGAAGCTCGACTTCATGGGCAAGATCCTTGATGACCCAGCTGTGCAGCAGCTTGCCGACCTGCAAGAGGAGCCGTCGGTTGCTGCCGGGCTGGCACCCAGCGATATTGAGGCCCTTCTGAGTCACATGCGAGCCGGGCAGAGCTGGCACAACTGATAGCGTTGACGGGCGCTGGGGCCACGTGTACCAGCGCTCTTCGACTGCGGTTCCACGGTGAGCGACTGCAACTCGGCAACTCAGTGCCGCCTCTGCGACACTTGAGCAACTTGTTTGCGTCACACCAGGAGGACCGCGCCGATGGCGACCAGCCAGAGCCCGCACACCGACCCACTGATCTCGATCGAGATCTGCGCGGGCGCGGGAGGCCAGGCTGTCGGTCTGCACAGGGCCGGCTTCGAGCACCTGGCTCTGCTGGAGCTGGATCCTCACGCCGTTACGACGCTCGGGGCAAACATTCACCGTTGGCCTGGCTGGAATAAGAGGCGGGCCAATGAACTTGAGCCCATGGATGTCCGAGAGTTTTTGGACTCGGAGCTCTTTAAGAAGCTGGCACTCGAGCCATATCGACTCGATCTCCTCGCGGGAGGGGTGCCATGTCCGCCATTTTCGCTGGCCGGAAAGCAGCTAGGCGAAGACGATGAGCGTGATCTTTTTCCGGACATGCTCAAAATTGTAGACAGGCTTCGCCCAAAGGCTGTCATGATTGAAAATGTCCGTGGGATTCTAGAGCCTCCGCAGGTATTCATCGACTATCGCAGGAGGATTGTCGGCGAGCTCGGAGACATGGGCTATGTCGTGCCAGAGGTCAATCGCGGGTGGTCGCCGCAGCGGCAGGACATGGAGATGCGGAGCGTTTGGCGACGGCTTGATGCGCGAGACTTTGGCGTTCCCCAGCTCAGGCCACGGGCCATCCTTGTGGCGATCCATAAGGATTTCCTGGGTGACAATCGATTCGTTTGGCCGAAGCGTATTATCGGGGATTCAGTTTCGGTCGCTGACGTTCTCCATGACTCCATGCGTGAGCGCTACAGTGCGTTCTGGGAGACGAACGGGGACGGTGAGAAGCCGAAGCCTGGGGAATCTACTGGGGAAGAGGCGTTCAACCGATGGTGGGACATGGCTCAGAAAGCAGAATCGGGTCCGAATGAGGGGGTTGCGCCGACGCTGGTCGGCGGCTCCAAGAAACATGGTGGGGCTGACCTTGGTCCGACTCGAGCCAAGCGTGCATGGAAAGACATGGGAGTCGATGCAACCGGCGTTGCCAATGACGCAGAGGATTGCCATGCTCCTCGAGACTTGTTCCGCAAGAATGGCCCGATGCTAACCGTGGGCCAGGCTGCCCTTATTCAGGGATTCCCTCCCGAATGGGATTTCAAGGGCGGAAAGACGGCGCGTTACCGCCAGGTCGGAAATGCCTTTCCACCGCCAGTGGCAGAGGCTGTGGGGCGGGCTATCGCAGCTGTCTTGCGGCCGGAACGGAGGGCTGCGCTGAGCAAGCGCTATGTGCTGGATGAGGGAGACTGCTCGATGCCAGAAACTGGCGAGCCGCCATTGTTCTAGTTGCCGGGCGCATGCAAATCTGCACGCCGGGAAGCAACCGTGGTGGCAATTTTCTTGGCGCAGACTTCCGATGGCTCATGTTCCCAGAAGCGGAGCACGAGCCAGCCTGCCTCTGTCAACTGCTGATCAGTGTCGCGATCCCGCTCGACATTGCGTGTCACCTTGTCCGACCAGTAGCCCGGGTTGGTTTTGGGTGACACGTAGTGTTCTGGACAGCCGTGCCAATAGCAGCCATCGATGAACACGGCGACTCGTGCTGGCCGGAAAACAATGTCGGCTGTGCGGCGCAGATCCGGTAGCGGGCGGGCAGCGACGCGGTACCTGAGGCCCTTGGCGTGCAGCAGCTGGCGAATGACTCGCTCGGGCTTGGTGTCGCGTGACCTAATCGCCTGCATGTTCCGGCGCCGGGCTGCCGAGGATGCCCACGAGCCCGGTGGCGGTTCCCAACCCGAAGAATCGCGCATGCGGTCAGTCTCCCAGGTTTCCGGGCCACAGTGCGGCCGCCCTGGTGAAGCATGCGTGGTTGGGAAGCCGGTTCGACCTGTCACAGTGGGGTGGCACGGCGCGCTGCGAACAGGATGCGGGTACCGCCGTCGCGTACGCCCGGGCTCGCGCAGGCGGCCGTCTCGTAGACGAGGAAGCGTTCCCACAGGCGGGGTGAGCGTTCGAGGCCAGCCAGGATCGCCGGGTCTTCGAGGCTTGCCCAGTTGCTGGCGGATCCTGCGAGGACCTCACCGCCGCACTGCGTTACGAGCCCAAGAGTGATCATGCTGGCTGCTGCCATCATGATCACTTGGCGATGAACCAGCAGGTCAGGACGTTGCACCGTGATCCACGATCCCGCCCGTTGGGAGCCAACTCCCCTTGGATCGCTGCCTTCTCTCGCCATCGAGTGGCGGTCGGCTGCGTGTACACCGCCCAGGGCTTCGAGTACGACTGGAGCGGCGTCATTCTCGGGCCGGACCTCATATGGCGAACCGATCGCTGGATCACCGACCGGACGGCGTCCAAGGACCCTGTCTTCCGCAAGTCCACCACCGACGCCGACATCGATCGTCTGATCCGCAACACCTACAAGGTACTTCTGACGCGAGGGATGATCGGCACAGTCGTGTACTCGACGGATCCGGAGACGCGCGCCAAATTGCGGGAACTGGTAACCGGGCAGCGCGGCCCGGAGCCCGGGTGCGAGCCTGCCGGTGGCTCCGCTTGAACGAAGGATCCGAACGCCGCTTCCGGGACTCCCCGGACCTTGGTTGGTTCGGATCTCCCACACTCCGCCACTGACCAAGTGGTGGAATGGGTCAGCGAGGGTTGTCGGGTGCGACGGTCCGTACTCGGCGAGCAGCCGCTTGAGCTTCTCCTCAACCTCGCTGTAGCGCAGTTCGCCGTCGGTGTCCTGTTGGTAGCCGCCAAGGGCGTAACAGCAGCAGCAACGGCTTGCGTGGAGCGCGGACGCCGTTGTTCGTCCAGCGCCTCAGCCTCGCCACCTGATCGAGCCAGTCCATGGCCGCCAGGGTGGTTCGCGATACAGCCGGGGGATCACTGTTAGCCGATCAGCCGAGGTAGGGGTAGGTGCCGGCGAGGTAGTCGCCGATCTGCTGGCGCATGCTGGGGTGGATGTCGTACTGGTCGAGGTCGGCGGGGTGGACGAAGCGGACGCCGTCGGCCTCGTCGTTGATCGTAGGATCGCCGCCGATGGGGCGGCCGATGTAGGCGTTCTCGTACTGCTGGCGGATCTCGCCGTCGGTGTACGCGACGATGTGGTTGGGGTTGGTGTAAACGCCGAGGAAGCCGGTGATCTCAGCGATGATGCCAGCCTCCTCCAGGCACTCGCGCACGGCACACTCGGCGGCAGTCTCACCGATGTCCTGCGCGCCGCCGGGCAGGGCCCACTGGCCGGTGTCACGACGGCGCTGGAGCAGGATCGCGCCGCTGTCGTCGACGACGAGCAGGTTGCTGGCGGGAATAAGGGTATTGGCCTTGGGGGCGTTCGGGTCGTTGTAGTACTCGGTCCTGCCCATGTGCGGTGGACCCCTCCTGGTCAGACGGCGGGCACCGGCCTACCGGTGTTCAGCAGTGAACCGTTCCAGAGTAGGGAAGGCGCCGGTGTCGATCGTGTTGGACGACTCATACTGATCAAGTCCCATCGTGAGGAGGGCGCGGCGGTACTGCCACTTGATGTGCTTGTCGTGCCGTGCGGGATCGGTGGGCCGCATGAGGGCGAGGAAGAAGAAGCACTTGACGAGCAGGAAGTCGCCCAGGTGCTCGCTCACGCGCCGCCCGATCAGGGATGCGGTGGTCTCGTCGAGTGCGGCGGTGTAGGCGGCGCGCTGCTCCGGGGTGATCGTGTAGCCCTTGCCTCCGCCCTTGAAGGCCACGATGTCGAGCGCGGGGTAGACGTCATAGCCGAGCGGGACCGGTCCGTGATGCTGCCAGTCGATGACCCCGGCCCGGAGGGCGTTGGGCAGGCCGTAGTCCAGGTGGCCGTGCACCATCGGAAGTTGAGCCAGCCGGTCGAGGGCGTGCTTGACCGCCTCGTGAACCCGGGGGATGTCGAAGTCCGGGTTCTCCTCAAAGACCTCGGGTGCGAAGGCCGCCTTCTCGAACCACGGGGTCGAGGGTAAGGGGTGCCTCGCCTGGGCCTGCAAGAGACACGAGGCAACAGCAGCAGCCGTGCTGATCACCTGGTGGCTGACCTGCCCGTCCCGCCTGGTATCGGCCAAAGCCTCCTCGTGCAGCGAGGTATCACCGATGGCTCGCTCGACAACGAAGTAGCTTCCGTCTTCGGACCCGCTGTCGACGATCTCCGGGACGGGGTAACCCAGGCCGGCGGCCACCTGCTGGAACTCGCACTCCGCCCGCAGGTCCTCGCCGCCGATTCGCTTGTAGAGCAGACCGTCGGCTGACCTCAACACCGCGCCTTCAGTGGCGGTTCTGGCCTTCACGAACTCCCAGTCGCTCATCCATCCATCCTTCCGTAGCGCCGAGTTGGCGCGGAGCAGGTACGACCGTGTCGGGCAGGTCGCGTGTGGCTGGACAGAGGTGAACGAGACCGAAACTGAAACCAGGCGACCGGCCGTGGCAGCCCTTGGTGGCTAAGGGGCCTACTTCGGAACGTCGCCAGCGAGCCACCCATCCACTACCGAGAGTGCAAGGGCTTCCTGGAGCCAGGGGGTTGTCTTGATGATCTTGATGAGGAGCTCGCGGGCCTGGTCGGGCGGGAGTAGCTCCGAGATCACATGGCTGCCGTCGCCGAGTTGGCTCCCGCTCGCGCAGTCGATGTAGATATCCACGAGGCCCTGCCTGGTCGGCCCCACGCCGATGAACGCCGTGCCGCTTGCCAGAGACTTGCCGACCTTGATCAAGTTCTGTTGAGGTCCAGACACCGAGGTGTTGGCCGATCGCGTGCCTGCGGTTGGCAGCGGTCCTCCCCAAGCGCGCTCGGTGAGTTCACCCCAGACTCCGGCGGCGACGGTACGAGGATCTACGCCTTCGGATGGGGCGCAGGCCTTGTACACACCATCGGGCTGCTCTGATCGATCGTGATCCTTGATCCAGAAGACACGGCGAGCGAACCGAAAAGGTGCCTCGCCCGCAGGCGCGTCCGGTTTGAGCACCGAGTACCCCACCCGTCGGCCATGCCCGTTCCAGCGGACAGGGCCGCGACGGGTGCTGGCCGCCACCTCCAGATATTCGCGCACGTAGTCGAGGTTGCCGATGCTCTCAGTCCAGACAATGCCGTCCTCGTGGCGGATGAGATCTGGGTCCCTGTTCATGAATGCCCCTCCCGAGTAGACCGTGGCAAGCTTGCCCCCGGCCTGCTGGCGCGAACCGCCCGGACTCCCTGTCTCGTCTTCAAGTCGACCGTGTTCGGAATGGGCCTGACGAGAGAGTCAACGGGGCAGGGCCAGGAGACTCTTGAGAGAGCGCCGGCGGGAGTCCCGTTTTCGCACTTGGCAGCCTTCTCCGGTTCTATGGTCGTGTCGTGGACCTCATAGAGATCGCCCCCGGGGTGACGGCAACGCCCCGGTTCGTAGCGCACGAGAGCAGCGTAGGCACACTCGCGCGAATCCGTGGAACGCACCCGAGGTATGGGTTTGCCCGAGACTTCCTGCCGCGCTCTGGTTCGCCGCGGGGATGGGCCGTTCCGGAGAATGGACTGTACGAGTGGCGAGTTCGCAGTGATGATCGCGATGGTGCTCGATTCTTCGTCGTGAAGGGCATGTTCAAACGCAGGGTGATCCTTATATCGCAGGAAGCCGCAGCTGCTCTCGCCAATCGCATGGGCTCGCGAGCCACTTGATCAGTTACGCCAGGCGCCGGACCTGGGAGGCCGGCTCCTGCACGCAGGGGTTGTGTTCTGCGGCTGGTCAGTAGGCCCAGGTTGAACCTGTACCCCGGTACTCCTCGACCGGGATCGGGTGGACGTCGGGGCGCATGCGGTCGGTGTAGAGGAGGCCGTCGAGGTGGTCGATCTCGTGGGCGATGAGGCGGGCGAGGCCGAACTCGTAGGTGACAGTAGTGATGGCGCCGTCGAGGCTCGTGGCGGTGACCTCCATGCGGAGGGGGCGGGGGACCATGCCGCGGACGTCGAAGAAGCTGAGGCAGCCCTCGTACTGTTCGTCGGTCTCCTCGGAGACGGCGGTGATCTCCGGGCTGAGCAGGATGATCGGGTCGGCGCCGGCGGTCGGGGGCAGGACGAGGGCGGCGGCGCGGGGGATGCCGATCTGCGGGGCGGCGAGGCCCATGCCCTTGGCGAAGGAGTGGACGCGGCCGATCTGCTCGACGGCGGCGAACAGTTCGTCGATCACGGCCTGGGCGGCGGCGTGTTCGGTGGGGAGGTCGAAGGGCTCGGCGGGGCGGTTGAGGATGGGGGTGCCCTGCTGGACGACGCCGAGGGACTGCATCTGCTGGCTGGGACGCACCTTGATCACCTGTTCCCGTGGTCTGCGTCTGGCTTGGGGCTGCCAGGAGCGAGTGTGGAAAAGCAGGACCGCGATGGCCCGGGCGAAGTGCTGGGGCCCCGTTCGGCGCGGCGACTGACGCGAAGCCAAGCGGACCTCTGATCCACGCTACCGGCGGTGCCCTGCTGCCTTCCCTGTTTCGTCTCTGCGCATGGCGGTCATCGACAACTCGGCAAGGCGCGGGAGGAATTTCACGTCGAGCTGTTCCGCCGGGTGCAGGAGGCCACGCTCGCAGGTCTCAGCGATCCACATCGCGCAGTTAGCTCGCGGGTAGGCGGGGTTGATGCCGACCTCTCCCTTCGGGACCGTCCCGTTGAACGGGGCGGGGATGCCCTCGGTGTTCCAATAAGCCCATGCCTCCATGGCCTTGGCCTGCTCGAAGGCGAGGTAGAGCTGCGGGTAGCGGTCGATGACCCGTAGGTCGCGAAAGACGAGCTGTCCCAGCAGCCCCGGCGCCGCTTTGGTGAGAGTGTCGAAGTCCGAGTGGTGGAAGGTGAAGGAGGCCGCGTCCTGACCGGGGGCGAGCGCCACGGTGGCGAACAGGTGCGACAGGCGCCTCCTCGTGTACTGGGCGACTCCGGCGGTGAGGCCGGTCTCGATCCGGCCGATGAGCTCAAGGAGGCGGTTGCATCCTGGGTTGAAGCGGGACAGGTCGAAGAGCTTGTCCATGCCCTGGACGGCGGTGAAGGCGAGCTGCTTGTAGAGGCGGTTGTTCATCTCTCCAAGCTGGGCGTACGCCTTGGTCTCGTGGCTGGTGGAGTAGAGCATCAGGTACTCGGAGAGCACCTCGAAGTAGAGGTAGCCGAGGAACGGGAACGTCGGCACGGTGGCGGCGAGCTGGTCGATGAAGTAGGCGTCCGACGTTGGTGTTCCGGTGGCGTTGGCGAGGGCGGTGTCGAGGAAGGGCGCCGCCGCCTGGATGCGTCGCAGGACCGTCTGGCGGAGCTGGGTGTCCTCGTGCTCGGTGAGGAAGCTGCGGTGGGTGAGGTAGGTCCGCAGGTGGATGGCGCCGAGGCGGAGGTAGTCGATTCCCTTGGGTGGGACCGGGGCGTCGGGGGTGATCTCGAAGACGAGCGTGCGGGTGTGCTTCTTGGTTTCCAGGAGGTAGGAGCCGAGGTTGTGGGGGCGTAGGCCGGCGGGCTCCGGTGTGAGGGGCGCGCAGTAGAGGGCGGCGACGAGGCAGCCGGTGGAGGCGTAGAGGTGGCCGCTGGCGCGGATGGCGTCGAGGGCGACGGTGGTGTGCATCAGGTGGATGGGGCGGCCAGAGGCGAGGGTCTCGGTCATGGCGTTGCCGTGTAGGAGCCAGCCGTTGGGGGTTTCGTGTTCGAGGTGGGATCGCCAGTCGGCTTCGGTCTCGGTGAGGCCGGCGGGTCCGGGGTGGGTGGGGGTGGTGGTGTGGTCGGTGTGGGCGTTGTCCCATTCGGCATGCATGGCGCGGCCTCCTTCTAGCGGGTGGGGTCGAGAATCTGGCGGGCGTGGATGAGCGCTCCGTGGTTGGTGGCGCCGTCGAGGCGGGCTTGTTCGCTGCGGATGACCAGGGCGTGGGCGACGGCATGGAGCCAGTCGGGCGGCACGATCCGTAGGTGGGACGGGTCAGGCCACCAGCGGGCGAGGGGGAGCCGGTAGCGGTCCAGGCAGTCGGCGGCCTTGAGCAGGTCGATCAGGTGCGGTGCTCGCTGGTAGAGCTGGTTCTGCTGCGGGGTGAAGCGCTCGTACGGCACGTCGTGGAGGCTGATCGCGGTAGCGGCCTGCACGAGGGCGTCCTGCGGCAGCTCCCGGCCGACCAGGCTGGTGACGGCGGCGTGGTTGCGGGTGAACCAGGCCGCTGCCCGCCGGCCGTGGCCGGGGTCGTCGCGGTCGTTGTGGCGCTGACAGTCGTGGACGGCTGCGGCGGCGCACAGCGCGGCTCTGTGGTCGCGGTCGAGTCCGTACTCCTGGGCGAGGATCGACGAGAGCAGCGAGACGCGGGCGTTGTGCCGGACGCCGTGGATCGAGTCGGCGCACCGGGGCTCCGCGAACCAGGTGACGTCCGGTACCAGCATGAGCGGCGGGTGTGGCAGGGTGGGCGGCGCGGCGGAGACCTCGGGCCGCATCCCGGCGATCCAGTTCAGTGTGGATTGGTCCATGACCTGGTGGTCCGGAAGCATCCGGTTCTCGGCGAGTTCTCTGAGCGACGCGGCGCCCGAGCGGTGCGTTCGTGAGGTCATGTCTGCTTCCTCGAAGGGATGGGTTCGGTGGGCGTCAAGCTGGGCGTGGCGGTCCTGACCATGGGCACGCGGCCGAAGGAACTCGCCGAGCTGCTGGCCTCGGTGGAAATGCAGACCGTCAAGCCGGCGCGGACGGTGGTGATCGCCCAGGGCTGCCCGCTGCCGGAGCTGCCGGCGTGGGTGGAGGGCGTCGAGCTGGCCGAGAACCTCGGGGTGACCGGCGGCCGAAACGTGGCGCTGGAGCACCTGCGTGACGCGGACGTGGTGATCGACCTAGACGACGACGGCCTGCTGGTCGCCGACGACGTGTTCGCGAGGATCGAGGCCCTCTACGAGGCCGACCCCCGGCTGGGCATCGTCTCCTTCCGGATCGCCGACGAGACCGGGCTGACCCAGCGCCGCCACGTCCCCCGGCTGCGGGCCGGCGATCCGATGCACGGCGGCGAGGTGACCAGCTTCCTCGGAGGCGGCCACGGACTGTCGACGAAGATGCTGCAGCAGGTTGGAGACTGGCCGGACGCATTCTTCTTCGCGCACGAGGAGACCGACATGGCCTGGCGGGCGCTCGACGCGGGCTGGCGGGTGCTGTACGTCCCCGAGCTGCTGCTGCAGCACCCGCGGACCAGCCCGACCCGGCACTCCTTCTTCTACCGGGTGAACGCCCGCAACCGCGTGTACCTCGCGCGCCGGCACCTGCCCGCTGTGCTGGTACCGGTCTACCTCGGCGTGTGGGTGGCGCTCACCATCACCCGCACCCGGGACATGGCCGGTCTGAAAGCGTGGTTCGCGGGCTTCGTCGAGGGCTGGCGCACACCGTGCGGTCGGCGCAAGCCGATGCGCTGGCGCACGGTGTGGACCATGACCCGGCTCGGCCGGCCCCCGATCATCTAGGCCGCAGCGGCTCGGGGCATCCATTCCGGGATCGCGCTGGGGTTCGCCTGCAGCCAGGCCACGTACCGGGCGACGCCCTCCTCGATGCTGGTGGTCGGTCGCCAGCCCAGCAGCTCCTCCATCCGTTCGACGGAGGCGTACCCGCCTTCGGGGTCACCGGGTGGCATCGGCGTCTCGACGAGTTGCGTGTCGGGGTAGTGGGCGCGGACCAGTTCGGCGACCTGCCGGATCGACGTGCCGGTGCCCGTGCCGATGTTGACCGTCTCGTTGTGGGCGCGGGGCGCGACCAGCGCGTGCAGGGTGCCGGTGGCGATGTCGTCCACGTGGACCAGGTCGCGGATCTGGTGGCCGCCGCCGTTGAGGTGCAGCGGCAGCCCGAGCGCGGCCCGCATGGCGAACCAGGCGACCACCCACGAGTGGCTGTTCTCCTTGACGACCTGCGGCTCGCCGTAGACGGAGAAGTACCGCACTACGGCGTACGAGGTGCCGGCGTCGCCGAGCACGGCGGCGGTCTGGTACTCGCCCCAGACCTTGCTGTTCCCGTACACCGAGACCGGGGAGACGGCCGTGCCTTCGGTGAACTGCGCGGGCACGTGGTCGTGCACGGGCTCCGGCGAGGTGCCGTTGCCGTAGACGCTGGCGGAGGAGACGAACACCATCCGCTGCACCTGGTCCGAGGCGGCCACGGCGTCGAGCACGCGCTGGGTGCCGATGATGTTGGTGTCGATGGCATCGAGCGGGCGGCGCGTGCAGGCGGCGACGTCGGCCAGGGCGGCGGCGTGGATCACGTAGTCGCAGCCGGAGATCGCCTCGCTCATCAGCTCCGGGTCGGCGATGTCGCCGACGATGAAGTCCGGCTCGGTGGTGTTGATGCCGAACCGGTCGCGGTAGACCTCGGGCGGGTAGGCGTCGAGCCTGCACACCGAGATGGGGCGGGCGCCGAGCCGGCGGATCTGGGAAGTGATGCGGCTGCCGATGAGGCCGCCCGCTCCGGTGACCAGCACGGTCTTTCCTGAAAGCTGTTCGAGGGACAAGGGAGCTCCTCTGCTCGGTGGTTGATCAGCCCTCGCGGTGCTGCGGGCACTTGCAGATGGGCCAGGTCGCGGATGCGTGGTAGGCCGCCACGTCGGGTTCCGAGTCGACGAGGACGACTCCGGAGTCGTCGTAACGGGTGCCGTCGGCCGCGACCCTGAAGGTCCGGATGTACAGGCCCTGGCGCCGTTCGGCGGGGAGCTTGAAGTCCGGGGAGTTCTCGTTCTTCACGCCGCCGACTCCCGGTACTGCTTGCGGCGACGCCGTCCAAGAGCGAGCTGACGCAAGACCTGGGCGCGCCTTCGGGCACGTTCCCGGTCCGGAACGAAGACCGCAGCCCGGTCGCCGGCCCGAATGCAGAGGTCCACGGTGTTCACGTCGCACCCCCGGACCTGATGCCCCTGGTCACGTCGCAGGGCCACGGGCTCCCGCACCGCACGCACTGCCCGTTCTCGCTGCGGTGCTCGTCCAGCAGCATGCGGGTGTTAGTCGCCGTGGTGCTCTCGGTCGTCCAACTCGCAGACCGGCGCGGGGCCGGCGGGTTGGGGTCCACCAGTGTGGAGGAGCCGTTGAGTCTCCACGGGTGCTGTGTGCGGTCGGCAGTCGTCATCAACCTCTCCGGGTTCGCGAACTGGCGCGGCTGCCCGTCGGCGTCGAGGGACGCAACGACCGAGCTGCCGCAGACGGCCGCGCCGCGGGCTCCCTGCCGGTGTCGGCTGCACCCTGCGGAGCGGCATGTCAGTTAGTGAACCGCCCAACCGCTACCAGGAGTACGGTGTTGGACACGCAATGCGGTTTAAGCGGTTTAACGGCCAGTCAGGCAGGTGGGCGTTGGCGTCGGCGAAGGAACCGAACGAGAAGCTGCGGGCGCTCATCGACGAGACGAAGCTCTCGGGTGATGCGATCGCGCGCCTGGTCAAGCGGGTTGCGGCAGAGCACGACGAGTTTCCGGAGACCAACAAGTCGAGCATCACGCACTGGAAGAACGGCGGCCAGCCGTCCGGGAACGTCGGGCTGTTCCTGGCCGAGGCATTGGGCCGTGCGCTGGGCGGCCGGGTCGTGACCCTGGAAGAGATCGGCTTGATCGCCCCCTCGCCCCAAGTTCCCGACTGGGACGCCGATACGCTGGGCGCGCTGGCCGAACTCGGGAGAACCGACGTGGACGTGGAACGCAGGCGGGCGCTGGGGATGGCGGTCTACTCGGTGGGCGCCCTCTCGCTACCCGGCGAGGACTGGTGGAGCCGCATGTCCGAGCGGGGCAGCGCGCGCAGCTCGGCCGCAACGCGACGGGTCGGCCCCGGAGACCTCGCCGCCGTCCGGGACATGACCACGCTGTTCTCCCAGGTGGACCAACGGCGTGGCGGCGCCCACGCCTGGACGTCCGTGGTGCAGTACCTGACCACCGACGTCACCGCCTACCTGCGCGGGAAGTTCGCCGACGAGCGCGTTCGCCGTGACCTCTTCTCCTCCGTCAGCGAACTTGCCTACCTGGCAGGCTGGATGGCGTTCGACAGCGGTCGACACGCGACCGCGCAGCGGTACTTCACCGAAGCCGTGAAACTGGCGGCCGAGGCCGGCGACCCACCCATGGCCGCCCACGTGCTGCGAGCGATGGCACACCAGGCGATCGACCTCGGGCACCACCAGCAAGCGCTGGCCCTGGCCGCCGCGTCCGTCGACGGCGACCGGTACACGCTCGCCTCCCCACGGGAGCGCGCGCTCCTGGGCGTCGTCCACGCCCGGAGCCTGGCCGCTGCCGGGCGCAAGAACTCCGCCGCCAAGGCGTTGCTGCGGGCAGAGGACGATCTGTCCGCCGCCAGCGACGGCATCGCGGAACCGGACCGGGTGTTCTTCTTCGGCGAGGCCAGCCTGGCCCACGAGACCGCGTGTGCCCTGCGCGACATAGGAGACCTCGACGGCTCCGTCCGCGAGTTCCACCACAGCGTCCGCACCCGCAAGACGACGAAGTTCACCCGCACCCACGCGGTGACGCTGGGATATCTCGGCTCTGTGTACGCGCAGATGAACAACATCGACCGCGCCTGCTCCACTTGGTCACAGGCGCTCGACGCCATGGACGGCGTACGGTCCGGCCGCACCCGGCAGGCCGCCGCCGACATGCGCGCCCTGCTCTCCCCTTACCGCCGACGCGGCACCTCGACCGTCAGCGAGATCGACGCACGCGCTGCCGCGTATCTGTCCGAAACAGCCTGATGAGGAGTCACTGATGGCAGACCGTGAGACGTTCGAGGTCGAGGCCCTCGGCCACGTGGTCGGCGGCCGGACCGAACCCACCGACGACTTCTGGGGCGGTACCCGGGCGGTCATCCGGCTCGACGGATCCCTCTTCACACCCGACGCCACCAAGGGCCTGGAGGACTTCTCGCACCTGGAGGTCGCCTTCCGGTTCCACCTCACCGATCCGACCGATCTGAACCTCGGAGCCCGTCGACCCCGGGACAACCCGGACTGGCCGGAGGTCGGGATCTTCGGGCACCGCAATATGCGGCGCCTGAACTGGCTCGGGGTGTCGCGCTGCCGCCTGATCAAGGTCGACGGCCTGGACCTCCACGTCGAAGACCTCGACGCGGTGGACGGCACCCCGGTCCTGGACGTGAAGCCGTGGTTTGCCGAAATGGGGCCGCGCGGAGAGCACCGCCAGGCCGACTGGACCACCATCATGCTCCGCGACTACTTCGCGCCAGCAGTCAGCGACTGACAGGGGCGAGGTTCACCAAAGCTGCAGGCCGCCACTGCTCAGTGGCGGCCTGCAGCTTTGGGCCGGTCAGGTTGGTGACGAGCACGTATTCCACGGATTCCGCGTTCGGGCGGATGGGGCCGTCACGTGGGTGGGCGCCGTGGCTTGATGCCGCTGGCCGCCGTTCCATGTTGACGGCCGGCACGCGTACGGCACCGGGCAGGTGCGCTTCGGCTGGCAGTGGGCCATCCGCAATTGAGCTTCCCCTGAGCTGAAGTTAGCTGTTGCTGACAACTTGTCAGTAACATGCCGAGGGCAGGCCTGCCCGTCCCCCTGACCACTCACGTCGAAGGTGCCCCTCCGCATGTTCATGCGCACCCTCCGGCTGTCCGCGCTCGCCGCATCCGTGGTGCTCGCGCTCAGCGCCTGTGACCCGTCGACGCCGACTGCCCAGTCGGCCGGCCCCGCCTCCGCGTCCGTCTTTGCCGTGCCCAGCCCGACCGGCGAGGTCCTGCCTGAGGCCGCCACAGGTAGCCAGAAGGTCACCCTGGTCGCCCCGTCCACGGTGCCGTCGGCCGCGGCGGCCGCTTCTGGCATAGCGAAGGCGTCTGCTGCTGCGTCCCCGTCCACGGTGCCGTCGGCCGCTCCGGCTGCTTTTGGCACAGCGAAGGCGTCCGCCGCTTCGTCCCCGTCCCCGTCGCCGTCCGGGACACCCGCCGTGGTGGCGGGTGCTCCCGACCTCAAGCTGGACGCCTACGACAAGGGGACCGGCAAGGCCGTTCTCGCTGTGGCCGACACCGGCAAGGGCACCCCGAGCCCTGCCGCCACGGCCGCTGCCACCGCCTCCGTCCAGGTCGGTCAGGTGATCGACAGCCCTCCGTCGGCCGTCGCGCCGCACGGCGCGCTGCTGGCGATCACCGACGTCAAGCCGGCGGGTGACGGGAAGGTCGCGGTAAGCACGCGCCCGGCCTCCATATCCGAGCTGCTCGGGTCGGCCTGGGCCAACATCAAGACCGCCCTGGACCCGCACAAGATCCAGGTCACCCCGAAGGTCAAGGACCTCAAGGCGTCCTACGTCCCGAAGCCCGATGGTGGCGAGGGTTCGGCCTCCGCTGTCCTGCAGTTGGACGCGAATGCCACCGTCCCGCTGCCCGGTGGCGCGAAGGCCTCGCTCACCGGCTCGCTCGAACTCGACCCGAGCGTCATGTTCTCCTACCAGGGCACCCACGGCATCCTCGCCCCCGAACAGGCCAAGGTCGGTTTCGACCTGGGCGCGCGCGCCAACTGGCACCTCACCGCCGGCCTCACCGGCTCCACCGGGCAGGTGAAGATCCCGATCGCCACGCTCACCGCCACCCCCACGGTGATGGTCGGCACGGTTCCCGTCGTGATCGTCCTCAACGTCACGGTCTACGCCACGGCCCACGCCGACGGCACCGTCAGCGTCGACGTCACCCAGGAGATCACCGGTGACTGGGCCCTGCACGCCGACTACACGAAGGCGGGCGGCTGGACCTCCACCACCGAGCCCGTCAAGACCAGCGTCTCCCCGGTCAAGGCGTCGTTCGAGGGCCGGGCCTCGGTCAGCGCAGGCCTCGTCGCCGAAGGCTCCGTCGCCCTCTACGACACGGTGGGCGTGAAGGCCACGGTCGAGCCGTATCTGCGGGCGGACGTGGACGGCTCGGTCAGCATCGACTCCAGCGGCGGCAAGCCGACCGTCCATGGCAAGGCCGGACTTTACGGCGGCCTCGACGTGGACGGAGCGGTGCCGGCGCGGATCGCCATCATGGGTACTCCGCTGATCGAGAAAGACATCCCGTTCAAGCTCTACCACAACGAATGGCCCATCGTGGCCCGGGAGTTCACCTCCCCGACCGTGGGTGCCCAGCCGAGTGCCTCACCGGCGAACTGACGGCTCCTGCTGTCACCTGATGCTGCGGGGCCTCGGCCACCAGGCCGAGGCCTCGCAGCGGATCACTGCAGACTTCCTGCTTGCATGCACCGGGTGCGCCCGCGTTCGGGGACCGCGGAGCCGGCTGCGTCGACCGGCTACGAGCGCGGCTCGCCGGTGGGCGCCATGACCGCCCGGGCCAGGACATGACCTCGGATGACGAAGTGCAGCAGGGCGAGGGTGGACTGCTCGTTGACGCCCAGAGCGCGTACCGACTCCACGTCCAGCGCGTGCACGGCGGTGTAGTAGTGATGCAGGCCAGTACCCACGGCCGGGGCGGCACCGATGTAGCCCACCGTGCTGGCATCGTTCTTCAGCTGGAACGCCGCCCCGGGCAGCTTCGCCTCCGGCGCACCGGCACGGGCCGGCAGCTCGGTGGTGTCGCCGGGCAGGTCGACCAGACCCCAGTGCCAGAAACCGCTGGGGGTAGGGGCGTCGAGGTCGATGACCGTCACGGCGAAACTCTTCGTACCGGCCGGTGCCCCCGACCACGACAACTGCGGCGAGGCGTCCTCACCGCCGGGGACCCCGAAGATGCCGCTGTAGTGCTGGTCCGCGTAGGGTGCGCCGTCCTCGGTGTCCGCGCTGGCCAGCGTGAAGGACGCCATGTTCGGGTCGAGTCGGGCATAGGGATTGGCGGACACGCCTGTCTCCATACGTTTCAGCGGCCAGGGCGGCCGGGGCACTGGTTGCCGCGCACCGTCTGGCGTGCGCCGACGCATGAACCCAGTAAGCCCGGGCCGTAATCGTCGCGCAAGCAGGCTTACTCCGACCGTGGTCCAGGGCCGGTGCGGATGACGGTTCGGTGGTGGTCGTTGCGGTCGTCGGCGGGGTTGATCACGCAGGGCCTTCCGTGTCGGTGACGGTTGCCAGCACGACACGACGCACGGCGGCCGGGATGGATCCCGGCCGCCGGAGAAGGACATCAAACCGGCGTCTCTGCGGTGCAGTTGGCCGCTGGCCGACTACGTCAGTCGCCCTGGTGCGTCTCCTCGGTCTCACCGGTGATGAGGCGGGTGATGAGCGCGCGGGTACCGGTTGTGAGGCCGTCGAGGACCTCGGTGGCGTAGGCACTGTCGGGGCAGCGGGCGAGGTTGCGCAAGGCGGCCCAGTTGTCGGCGATGGCGGTCAGGTGTTGCTGATCGCGGCTGACGGCGGCCTGCCGTTGGGCGAGGTAGTGCTCGGCGCGCTGGTGGGCCTGGTGCCAGTCGATGTCACCGCGTTCGGCGAGTGCGGTGAAAGTCGGTCCCGGGTCGCGGTCAGCGAGGCGGATCGCGTCGATCTCCTCGACTCGTCGGCGAAGGCGTTCGTCTTCGAGTCGCTGGTCGAGTGCGGCGGTGGCGGCGTCGAGGGTGAGCTGGTCTTCGGTGACCTGGGCAGCCAGGTCGGGGGCATGTCGGCGGAGACGGTCGTGCTGGGCCTGGATGGCGTCGGCCCTGGCCTTGCGCTCGCGGACCATGTCGCTGGCGGCGTCGAGGCCGAGCTTGCCGTCGCGGACTTGGTCGGCGAGGTCGGGCGCGCGCTTGAGCACGGTGTTGGCGAGGGACAGCCGGGTGCGGCTGATGTCGTGGAGCTTGGCGTGGGTGCGCAGGGAGTGTCCCGAAAATGAAAGCACCATCGCGTGGATCATGGAGCGCTGGCCCTCGCTGAGGTTCCGGCGGCGCAGGTTGGAGCTGAGGATGTACGCGGTCTGGTCGGTGCCGGTGTAGGTGGTGAAGCGGGGTTCGACGCCGGCGAGTTCGCAGGCGGAGAGGCGGTTGCGGCCGTCGAGGAGGACGCCGTCGGGGTCGAGAACGATGGGCATCGTCAGGCCGAACTCCTTGATGGACTCGGCGAGGTCATACATCTCGTGCTCGGGGAGCATCGGGAAGCTGGCGGCGTACGGGTGGGTCTTCAGGATGTCTCCTTGCTGGGCGGGGATACCGGGGGCACCAGGTCGGTGCCCCCGGAGTCAGCTGGTGCCCTCAGCGCGTGCGGCGCTGGGGGCCGGTGGCCGGTGCGGCGGGCGGGGTGGCCGGGCTAGCGGGGGTGATGTGCAGGCCGAGGGCGATCGCGGCGGGTGAGCGGAGGCGGGCGGCTTCGGCGGCGGGGTTGGGGGCGGGATTGCGGCTGGTGTGCTGGATCCGGCCGAGGAGGACCTTGGCGGGCAGGCGGGCGGTGGTCAGTTCGCGCTTGGCGGCGGCCTCCTTGAGGAGCTGGTGGGGCTTGTGGCCGCCGGCTTCGGCATCGGTGAGGACGGTGGCGAGGGCGGGCCAGTTGGGGTCGGTGAGGATTCGCTCGGCGTGGTCAGGGACGGCCGCGCGGACGTCGCCGGCGAGGGTGTTGCGGGTCTCCTCCTTAGGCTGGCGCTGGGCGAGGGCGGTGAGTTGCTCGGCGGCGGACTGGTCGTAGGCGGCCTCAAGGTGCTGGACCGCGCGTCGGGCGGCTTCGACCTGCTGGGCGTGGCCTCGGGCGGTGTGCCAGCGCTCGGCCAGGATCGCGGCCCAGACGAGGCCGGCGACCAGCACGGCGAGAGTGCTGCCGTCCTTGCCGCTGCCCGCGTACACGAGGTCGCGGGCCGCTTGGCGCAGGTCGGCCGCCGCCGCGTGGTCGGCCCTGACCTTCGAGCGCTGGGCACGGGCGAATGCGCGTGACGCGGCTCGCAGTTCGGCGCGCAGGTCCTCGGGTGCGGTCTGCGCGGTGGCCTCGATCAGTTCGCCGAGTGCGGTGACGTGGGCCTGTGCTCGCGCGTCGCCACTGGCGCCACCTTCCCAGTCGCCGTCGCTGTGGCCGAGGTCGGCGGAGAACGTGTCGAGGGCGTCGGTGGCACGCTGCCACGGGGTGCCGGGCCGATTGCGGCGAGCGGTGGGGTGCTCCTCGGGTGCACTGGCCGTGAGGAGGGCCTGGAGCTTGGGCAGCGACAGGTCCGGGGCGACCTTGCCGCCCGGGATGTAGACCTGCGCACCGCTCTTGTTGAGGTCGCCGGGCCTGCCGACGGAGTAGCCCTGGAGGTCGCCAGAGGGGAAGCGGCGGATCTTGACCTCGACGCCGTCGGCCTGGAGGTAGGCGAGGAGTTCCTCCAAGTCGGCGGCGTGGGGGATGGCGGCGCGGATGCGGTCCTGGAGCCACTCTCGGCTGGTCTGTTCCCAGCCGAGGCGCTTGGCCTTGTGCATCTCGGCCTGGGTGGGGCGGCGTTCGGCGGTACCGTCGCCGGTGCCGAGCTGGCGCAGGCCCAAGTCCTTCTCGATCTGGCGGCACTCGGCGCCGACGCGCTGGCCGCTCTTGTGGAGCTTGGGGCGGCGGCCGTCCTCGCGGACGGTGGTGGCGAGGATGTGGATGTGGTCGTCGGCGTGGCGGACGGCGATCCAGCGGCAGGCGAGGTCGTCGCCCTTGGGGGCGATGCCGGCGGCCTGAACGATGCGTTCGGCGACCTCGCCCCATTCGGCGTCGGAAAGGTAGCGGTCCTCCGGCGCGGCGCGGACGGGGCAGTGCCAGACGTGGTCGGTGAGCTTCTTGCCGGGCTCGCTGTTGCGCAGGTGCACGGGCTCGTCCAGGTAGCGGGCGAGTTCGGTGAGCGTGGCGCTCTCGTCGCGGCCGGGGTCGGGCATGCCGAGCATGGCGAAGCCGGCCACGATGTGCGGGTCGCGGTGCTCGTCGTGGCGGCCCGGCCCGTACAGGTAGGCGAGCAGGCCGCGGGTGTTGGATCCGGGCTTCTTGATGGGCGCGATCACAGTGGGTTCAGACCTCCTGGTCGGCGGGCTGGCGGAGGGCCTTCGCGATCTGCAGCAGCAGGTGCCGAAGTTCGTCGAGCGTTTGGCGGAGGTCAGCTGGCGGCCCGTATCCGCCGTTGAGGGCACGGGCGATCTGGTTGACGTTGTTCGCGATACCGCTGAGCAGGCGCAGGACCCTGGCGCGGAAGTGGTGCGTCTGGCGACGTTCTTCCGCCAAAGGCAGGCTGATGAAGAACCGGCCGTCGATGAACGCCAGGACCACGTCGGCGGCGAACCCGGACACGCCGTTGTAGCCGTTGGCGACGGCGGCGGCCTGCAGCCGGGCCTCCTCGTCGGGCTTGAACCGCAGTGGGCCGACGCGCTCCTCGCGCTTGGTGCCGGTGTAGCGGCGGTTCCTCAGCTCGGCACCGCTCGCGCCGCTGCCGTCGGCGGCGGGGCTGGTGTCATCGTCGGGCTCGCTGTCGCTCTCGTTGGGGTGGAGGGCGGCGAGGATCTGCTTCTGGACGGCGAGGAGCTTGTCCGGGTCGGGGCCGCCCTCGGCCCCGACCTGCTGGCCCGGCGCGCCCTCGCGTTGGGCCGTCTCCGCCACCCCTGGGGCGGAGACTCCGCGAGTCCGGCCACGAGTCGGACTCGCGGTACTACTGGCTCCGCCAGGGGCTCGGTCGCCGAACGCCCACTGCCAAAGACCCTTCACGGTATGGGACTTCCTCCTCTCCTTCGCGCTTCCGCCGGTGGGGCCGTGGGGGTGCTGGGTGTCGGTCACGGGCCGATCTCCTGTCGCGAGGTCGTCGAGGTGCTGTGGTGCGAGCGGGGTGTGAACGCGGCGCGCAGACCGGCTCGGGCAGAGAGCGGTTCGGCGGAAGCGCGATCCGATGCTTTGGCGAATGCCGCTGACCCTGTGTTGGACATCCGCCATACCGATTGACGGTGAAGGGGCCGCCCGCCAAGCGCCGTGCGGGTCATTGGCGGGCGGCCACCCATGGAGCGGTGACGCGTCAGGCGGGCACCGGATGCTCACGCGCCTGCTCAGGCTCGCGGTCGGCGTGCTCGGGCTGAGGGTCGGCCTGCTCATCCCGCAGGAGCGTCATCAGCTCCGTCCGGCGCTTGCTGCTGATCGGAATCCTGGCGTCGCTGAGGGCCTTCTCGACCACGGCGACGCTGACGCCGTGCTCGGCGACGACCGGCCGCATCATCTCCACGAGCTGGTCCATGGTCTTCGCCGGTGGGCGTCCGGTGCGCTTGCGAGGCGCGGCTGGTTCTTCGTCGGAGGCCGGGCCGTCGTCCGTGCGCTCTGTGACCGGCGTGGAGCTGGACGGGCCGTCCTGCTCCGCCTTCGGTACTGGCTGGACTGCCGGGGTGTGCTCGGGGTTTTCGCGGAGCGGGAGTTCGCCCTCGGCGGGCTTCGGTTTGGTGGCGGTTGCGGTGGTGTTGTGGGCGAGGAGGGTGCCGCCGAAGAAGGCGAGGGCGGGCCATCCGGCGACCAGGATCCGCAGCCAGGCGGGGACGTGGGCGAGGTCGAGGAGTCCGGCGGTGGCGACGTTCGCGCCGAGGGAGGCGGTCAGGGCGATGGCGAACCAGGTCCAGGCGGTGCCGGCCGGGCGTCCGGTGGTGCGCAGGGTCCGCATGCGGTGCCAGGCGGCGACGAGCAGCAGGTCGACCGAGACGGGGTAGGCCCAGGCTTTCCAGCCGTGTTGTCCGGCGGCTTCGGCGATGTCGTGGAGGTGGGCGAAGGACAGGGCGCCAGCGATGGCGGCCTGTACGAGGACGGCGTCCGGGCGGGGCAGACGCGGTGGGGTGGTGGCGGTCATGCGGAAGGTGGTCCTCGCGGGTCGGGCGGTGGTGGTTTGTGGGATTGCCGTCTTTGCCGTCTTGCCGTCTTGGGGCTGCGAGACGGGCTCTGGGCTGGGGCGGGTTCGGCTGCCCGGGTGGTGCCGTGGACGCGGCGGTGTTCGGGTTCGGGACGGTGCGGTATCCGTCTTGGGGCTCGTATCCGTCCCGGCGGCATGGCCTTTGACCTGCGGTTTTACGGCAGGGACGGCAGGGACGGCACAAGACGGATGTGTTTCCCGTCCCGGGGTTGGCCCGCCGCTCGCGCCGAGGTCCGGGCGGCGGCGGGCCGATGGCGGGGTGGGACGGTTGCCGTCCCACGCGCCGTCTTGCAGGCGGGGTGCTGCCGTCCCCGGTGCGGGAGCGATTCCCGTCTTGGGAGGCCGTTCCGTCCCGGCGGCAGGTGCTGTGACCTGCGCTGTTACGGCAGGGACGGCAGGGACGGCAGTTCGGGGAGGCTGGTCAGGCTCTGCTGCCCGTGCCCGCGCTCTCGTCCGTGGCCGTGAGGGTGACGGGGTGGACGGTGGGGCAGTAACGGCGCCATGCGTCGAGGAACTTGTGGCGCGTGTAGCCCTTGCGCTGGGTTCCGTCGCCGAGGCGCACGTTGCCGGAGATGATGCCGAACTCGCGGAGCATCGCGCCGAGTGCGCGCGGAGTCAGCCCGCCTCGGGCCGACTCCGCCCACGGCGCCTCCTCGTTGCCGTTGAGCGCGAACAGCAGCTGGCCGGTGGTCATGCTGTCCGGCTCCGGCTCGCTGGCGGCGTGGAAGATCCGGCGGATGTCGGCGAGGATCCGTGCGCCGCCGGGGTTGTCCTCCTCCGTCTGGACCTCGGCGTCGACCATGCGCCTGCACGCCTGGCGGGCACGACGGGGCCAGGGGCCTCCGGCGAGGTCGGCGACGATCACCAGGGGCTCCCAGGTGTCGGCCGCGCGGTCCTCGACCGGCATGGCGGGCTCCAGGCACAGGGCCCGGCCGGCGAGCGGTGCCGCCCAGCGGGCAATCTTGTCGCGAATCGCGTGCAGGGCGGGGCTGTCGCGCTTGGTGCGGTACGGGGCGACGCTCTCGCCCTCGGCACGGCGGCGCATGCGGATCACGATCGAGCGGTCCATGATCGTGTCCGGGAGGTCGCCGATGCCGGCGATGGCCGCCATGGCGAAGGTGTGGAAGCGGCGCGGGGTGTGGTCGTTGCCGACGACCCGCAGCACGTATCGGTCGCGCTGGTGCCCGGCGTTGAGCAGGCCGCGCATCTCCTCGTTCTTCTCCGCCATCTTCGGGCTGCCGAAGATCGTGTCCGCCTCGTCCACCAGCAGGGTGGGCGGTTCCTCGGTGATCGAGCGGAACACGGCGGCCGGAGTCGAGTTCACCGTCAGCACCGCCTGGTGCACCGTCTCGGTGAGCACGTCGAGCAGGCGGGACTTGCCGCAGCGCTTGGCCGGGCCGACCACGGCCAGGCGCGGGGCGTGCTGCCACGAACCCTGCAGGTGGGTCGCGGCGACCCACAGCGTGGCAGCGTCCAGGGCCTGCTCGGAGGGAAGGATCACGAACTTCGCGATCTGGGCCCTCAGCTGCGCGAGCAGGTCGGCGCCCTCGGTCGCCTCGGTGTCCGGCATCAGGTCGGTCCCGTCCGGGGTGGCGGGCTCGGCAGGCGCCGCCTCGGCGTCGTGTCCACAGGCTGTGGACACGGGCTCCGGCTGCCGGCCCGACAGGAAGGTGCCGGGCTCGCCCGGCTTGGCGATCGGCGGCCAACTCGCCATGGAAGCTGCCGGATCGGGCTGGTGGGACGTAGACTCCATGGTGAAGCTCCAGACTGGGGCGCGGGACCTGATTCGTCGCGCGCCGCCGATGAAGGTCGCGGGTAAGGACTTCGCCTGGCCCTCGGTGTTCGCTGCACCGGGGGCCTTCGTGCGTCCTGGGGCCGGCGGACCGGGGTTACGGTCCGCCAACTCGCAGGGACTGCTTGCGCCTTGGCGGCGGCCCCTCGGCGGCCGAGGCCGCCGAGGGACCACGAACGTACGGTCATCCCGGTGGAGGATCCACTCCAATCGGGCAAGTACGCCCACGGCAGACGGGCTTGTCGATCGGGCTCTCACCACGTCAAGCTGCATCAGCCACCGCACCTTCACCGGCCGCCGCCTCGATGCCGAGCAGGCGCAGGAGGTCCGCTGTGATCACGCGGTACTTCTTGCCCAGGCGCAGGACCCGGCAGGGGTAGGCGCCGCGCCGGGCCAACTCGTAGCCCTTGCTCCGCCCGAGGCCGATGGCGCGGTTAGCGGTGTCGAGGTCGATAGCCGCCGGCAGCCTGAGAAGCTCGGCCCGACCCATCCCCTGCGCCGTCGCCGATATCTCACCAGTTCGCATATGAACTCCAAATCTGAACCTCCCCCGGACGGGGGGCTGCGGCAGAGCGCCGCAACGGAGAAGAGATTTCCAGTGGGTACTGTGTCGATATGACACAACGCCGAGAGGAACACTGGTCCACCGACGACGAGAACGCACTCGACTGGCACGACCGGATCACCAGAGACGTGATCCGAGCAATCACTCGAAGGAGGAAGTTCCTTGGACTGTCCGCGCAGGATGTGGCCGACGAAACAGGGGAATTGGGCCACGAAGTCCCCCGGAACGTCATCGCCAACTGGGAGTCCGGCAGGCGCAAGACGATCACGATTCCAGAGCTGATCGTCGTTGCCGAGGTCCTGGACGCCGCTCCGGTCGAACTGCTCTTCTCCCCAGCCCTCGGCGGCTCGATCGACTACCTGCCGGAGATGAGCAGCGACCGCTGGTCGGCCCTCGCCCACTTCACCGGAGAGGCCCGCCACTCGCTCGGGATGTACCGGCTCCGCCTCTACCGGGAGCACGCCCGGATCTGGCAGGAGCTCCAGGAGGAACATCACGAAGCGGTCCAGCTGGAGTTCAAGTTGTTCCGGGAGGAATGGCCTCCCGGCTCGCAGGAGAAACGTGACGCTTTCATCGCCGCCATCCGAGAGCGGCTTCAACCCGTCAGGTCACACATGCGCGAAATCGGCTTGGAGGTCCCGCACCTCGCCTCGAATCTCGGCTTTCTCGACGCCGAACTTCCCCCACTGAACACCGATACCGATCTGGAGGACAAATGAAGGGTTCCACCTACCACCGCTGCTACTGCCGCGACGCCGAGACCGGAAAGCCGCTCGGCAAGGCGTGCCCGAAGCTCCGCAGCCGAAAGCACGGCGCCTACTCCATACGCCAGGAGCTGCCCAACTCCGAGGACGGCACTCGCCGTTCGTTCAACCGCGCCGGCTACGAGACGCTCAAGGAGGCGCAGGCCGACCTCGACCACATCCGTGGCCTGCTCGCCCTCGGCAAGGAGGATCCCGACGACCTGGCCCTGGTCGCCGAGCTGCTGGTGAAGGTCGCCGACGAGAAGGCCCAGCTGCCCGACATCGAGGAGACCCGCAACCGTCTGAAGGCCGGTCAGGATCTCTCCAGTCGCGTCACCGTGGGCGAGTGGCTCGATACCTGGCTGGCCGGTAAGAAGATCCGCAAGTCCGGGATCACCCGCTACGAGTGTGACGTGCGGGTCCACCTCAAGCCCCGCATCGGGCACATCCGCGTCGACCGGCTTCGGGTGAGCACGCTCGCCGAGATGTTCACGGCCATCGCCGACGCCAACGAGGAGATCCTGGAGAACAATGCCCTGCGGCACGCCCTGAAGGCCGAACTCGCCACGGTTCCGATCAAGGGTGTGGAGAACCGCGCCCGCCGCAAGGCTCTGCGCGCTGAGCTTGCCGAGATGCCGCCGTTCCGGCGCACGACCGGCGCGACCACCCGCCAGCGCATCCGCGCCACGCTCCGGACCGCCCTGAACGACGCAATCCCCGAGGGCCTGATCACCCTCAACCCGGCCGCCCACGTCAAGCTCGACCCGGCCGCCAAGCCGAAGGCTCTGGTCTGGACGCCGGAGCGGGTCGCCCAGTGGCAGGCGACCGGCGTGAAGCCTTCCCCCGTGATGGTCTGGACGCCGCAGCAGACCGGCGCGTTCCTCGACTCCGTGGCCGACGACCGCCTGTACGCGATGTGGCACGTGATCGCCTTCCGCGGGCTTCGCCGGGGCGAGGCGTGCGGGCAGCCGTGGTCCGAGACCAACCTCGACAACAGTTCGCTGACCGTGACGGCCCAGCTCGTGCAGGATGGCTGGGAGGTCGAGGAGTCCGACCCCAAGACCGACGGGAGCTTCCGCACTGTAGCGCTGGACGACGACACGGTGGCCGTCCTACGGCGTCACCGCGAGCAGCAGCAGAAGGAGCGGGACGACTGGGGGTCAGCCTGGAAGGACACCGGCCGGGTCTTCACCAACGAGGACGGCCCCTGGCTCCATCCGGGCAAGGTCACCGACATGTTCGAGCGCCTGGTCGCGGCATCCGGCCTGCCGCCGATCCGGCTGCACGACCTCCGGCATGGCGCTGCCACGCTCGCCCTGGCGGGCGGGGTCGACATGAAGGTGGTGTCCGACATGCTCGGCCACTCCTCCATCAAGATCACCTCGGACATCTACACCAACCCTCGGGAATTGCATCAGACGGGTGAGAAGCCGCAGGTCGCGAGGTCAGGGCACTGACCAACGAGGACTCCTTCCTCCTACAACTTGGCGGCCTGAGCTGGGAGTTTGTCGATCAGATCCCATCTGATGCAGGATTTGCCCTCTGAAGGGGAGGGCGGAAGTGGGTCTTCAGCAACGTGCCGACCTCGCGGGGGCGGCCCATCTGGAGCTGGTCTCCGGGGTGGTCCAGCTGCGTCCGCAGGACGCGATGGTCGAGGCGATGCTGCGGGGCTGGCGGGCTCAGCAGACAGCTCGTGGGCTCCGCGAGGACACGGTTACTCCCCGAGAACGACTCGTACGCCGGTTTCTGGAGTACACCAACGAGTACCCGTGGGCGTGGACGCCCGGTCACGTGGATGAGTGGTCACTGTGGCTGACCAGCGAGAAGCACCTCGCCCCGTCCACGATCCGCAGCTATCAGGGCAGCCTGCGCCTGTTCAGCGAGTTCCTGATCGACGGCCGCTACGGATGGGCGGTGGCCTGCGAGGACGCCTTTGGCACCCACCCGGTGGCCATCTGCCACGAGTGGAACACCATCGCCCACCTCAACGACTACGAGGGCCGCCCCGAGGCAAGACCGTTCACCCGCGAGGAGATCCAGCGGTTCCTCGACTACGCCGACGACCAAGTCGAACGGGCAATCCGGGCCAAGCGCAAGGGTGCCCTCGCCGCCTACCGCGACGCCACTCTCTTCAAGGTCATCTACGGATGGGGGCTCCGACGGACCGAGACGTCCAAACTGGATGTGGTCGACTTCGGACGGAACCCGAAAGCTCCGCAGTTCGGCCGGTACGGCACGCTCAACGTCCGCTACGGCAAGGCGAAGAAGGGGCAGCCGCCGCGTCGTCGGAACGTGCTGTCGGTGATGGACTGGGCGGTGGAGGCGGTCGCCGACTACGTGGAGAACGTCCGGCCTCGGTTCGGCTGCGAGGACCACCCCGCGTTGTGGGTGACCGAGCGGGGCGGTCGCATCAAGCCGGCGGAGATCAACGCCCGGTTCGTCGCCTACCGCGACGCCCTCAAGCTGCCGAAGGAGCTGACCGTCCACTCCGCTCGCCACGCCTATGTCACGCACTTGACCGAGGACGGGGTCGACCGGCGGTTTCTGCAGCAGCAAGTCGGTCACGAGAATGACAGCTCCACCGCCATCTACACCCACGTCAGCGACGACTTCATGAACACCATGCTCCACAAGGCACTTGCTCCCGTGCTCGCCCCGACCTCGGCAGACAAGGACCGCTGATGGCCGCCAAGCTCGACTACCACTGGCACCTGCGCAAGGTCATGGCCGACCGCGGGATGTTCTCCACCACCGACCTCATCCCGCTGCTGGACGAGCGCGGCATCACCCTGTCGTCCAGCCAGGTCTACCGGCTCGTCGTCGAGCGCCCCGAGCGGCTCAGCCTGAAGATCCTCATGGCCCTGCTCGACATCCTCGACTGCACCATGGACGACCTCATCGAGCCCGTGACCGCCGCCGGTGCCGGATCAACTACCCGCACGAAGAAAGCTGTTGGCGCTGAGACCGGTGTCGGTGATCTGCGTCCCAAGCGGGCCCGCATCCGCGGTGTCGAGCGGTCGTGACCGCACCTGGGCATTCCGATCGGGCCGTCTGCGACCCGATCGGGCTGATCGTGGACTTGGTCGCGGCCGTCGAACATCGACTGGAGCCTGACCGGATCCGCGCCGTGGTCGTCAGCGTCGCGGGCGGCCGCGCGAAGTCACGCCGCCTCGCATCGCATCTGGCCGAGCATCCCAGCGTGCTGAACGACGGCCGCTCTCCGGCTCCCAGGGCCGTCGGCGACCTACTCATCGCCCTGCGTGAGGCCGGAGCCCAGACGGTCTCGCCGCCGTGTTGCGCCGAGTGCGGCAGACAGATGCGAACTCTCCAGCGCCGCGGCCAGGGCTGGTATTGCTGGAATTGCGGTCCACAGCCCGAGACGTGCGCTGCCTGCGGAAACACCCGCCGAGTCGCTTCACGCGACCGGGTCGGACGGCCCCGATGCGGCAAGTGCCCGGACACCGACGGACGCGACCCCGTCACGGTGATCGCCGCCCTGATCGCCGAACTGGACCCGCAGGCCAGGCGGGAAGTGATCAGCGAAGCGGTCCACCGATCGACACCCCGTCCCTCCTACCAGCAGAAACTCGCCTGGGCCCTGGAATCCGACCCCGGCCTGCTGACCGGGGACGGCCACCTCGCACCCCACCGCGCGATCCTCCGGTTGATCGACCTGCTACACGAGGCCGGCGTCGCCGGGATCGTCCGGCCGTCCTGTCCCCGCTGCCACAGAGTCGTACGCATCGACAAGCCCCTGGACGGACAGCGGGTCTGCCGCACCTGCATCGCCCACTCCCGCATCGAGGAGTGCTCGGGCTGCGGAGCCCGCCGAGAGCCGGCCACCCGCGACGACCAAGGCCGACCGATGTGTCCGAATTGCCTGGTCAACGACCCTGCGAACCTGGAGCAGTGCATCAACTGCGGCAGACGAAAGGTCGTGAACACCCGCACGCCGGACGGTCCGCTCTGCTCGAGCTGCCCCTCCCTGCCCACCGCGACTTGCAGCATCTGCGGCGAGGAGAAGACCTGCGGCACCTCCCGCACCACAGGCTGGCCGTGGTGCCCGGACTGCCAGCGTCGCTCAGCGCCATGCTCGGCCTGCGGAGACGTCGCTGCGGTCGTCTCCGGAACTCTCGACCAGCCCCTTTGCGCTGACTGCACCGCCCCTGAGGTCTGGCACACCTGTCCCACCTGCACCGACCCCGACTACCCGCACCCCGGCCAGTGCGCTCGCTGCCTCATCAACCGACGCCTCAACGAGCTGCTGGGCCCTCCGTCCGATGCTCTCCATCCCGGCCTCGAAGCCCTCCGGCACAACATCGCCACCACCGAGCACCCCGTCACCGCCAGACGGTGGCTGAACAAGTCGTCCGTCTCCCCGGTCCTGTCCGACCTCGCGGCCGGCCGACGAGCCCTGACCCACGAGGCACTCGACGAACTGCCCGACAGCCCGCCCCTCGCCCACCTCCGCCAAGTCCTCGTCGGCGTCGGCGCCCTACCCGAGCGCGACGAGTACATGGTCCGCCTCGAACGCTTCCTCACGAGCCTCCTCGCATCCCAACAGGACCCTGAACAACGCAAAGTCCTGCACCGGTACGCGATCTGGCATCTGGTCCGGCGACTACGCCGACGCAACAACGGCCGCCCCCTCACCCCGCAGCAGTTCATATCCGCACGTCAACGCACCCACGCGGCCGTTGCCTTCCTGAACTGGCTGACGACTCACGACCTCCCCCTGGAGACCTGTCGGCAGGCCGACCTCGACCGGTGGCTCACCGACGACTCCGCCACCTACCGCCAGACGGCCGGGCACTTCATCCGCTGGGCCCGCACCAACAAGCTCACCACTGTCCACGTCCCCGCCGTCCGCTGGAACGGCCCCACGCAGCCACTCGACGACGAGCACCGCTGGGACGTCGCACGCCGGCTCCTGCACGACGACACCCTCAAGCCCGAAGACCGCCTCGCCGGGCTGCTTCTCCTCCTCTATGCCCAAGGGCCTTCGGCGATCCACCGGTTGACCACCGAGAACCTCGAGGTCGACGCTCAGGAAGTACGTCTCCACCTCGGCACTGCACCCGTCCAGCTGCCCGAGCCCGTCGCCCAGCTGGCCCGCACTGTCGCCGCCAACCGCAAGGGCCACGCGACCATCGGGGTCTTGGCCCCGTCTCCATGGCTCTTCCCCGGCGGCCAGCCCGGACGGCCGATCAGCACCACACAGCTCACACAACGCCTCAACCAGCTCGGGATCCGCCCCAACCAGGCCCGCAGCACCGCGCTCTTCCAACTCGCCACCGAGATCCCCGCCGCGATCCTCGCCCGCACCCTGGGCATCCACACCGACGTCGCCGTCGCCTGGCAACGGCTCTCCGCCGGTGACTGGACCAGCTACGCAGCCGAAGTGAGCTCGCGAAACACCACCACCAAGGAGTCCTCACCATGACCGCTCGCCCCTACGACGCCGTGCTCTGTGACATCGATGGCGTGCTCCGGCACTGGCCCGACGCCGATGACATCGAACGCAGCCACAGGCTTCCCGCAGGCACACTCGCGAAGGCGGCCTTCGCCCCGTCACGCCTGCACCCCGCGATCACCGGAGAGATCACCGACGAGCAGTGGCGCGCCGCAGTGGCTGCGGACCTCACTGAAATCTGCGGATCGAGCGACCGCGCCCACGCTGCGGTCACCGACTGGTCCAACCTGGTGCCCCGCGTCGATCACGAGGTCGTGTCCCTCCTCGCCCAGGCCCGCACCGTCGCAACCGTCGCCTTGGTCTCCAACGCGACCACCCGACTGGAGTGGGATCTCGCCCAGCAAGGGCTCGACGACCTCGCCGACATCGTGGTGAACACCTCCCGCGTCGGCGTCATGAAGCCGGATCCCCGCGTCTACCTCATGGCCGCCGAACGCGCCAGCGCCCCGCTCCACCGCTGTCTTTTCATCGACGACACTGCCGCCAACGTCATCGCAGCCAGCGAAGTGGGCATGACCGCCGTGCACTACCGGCAGATCGAAGATCTCCGCACAGCCCTGGCGCCCCTCCTCACAGCACCAGACGCAGAGCACACGTGACATCCAGAGGCATTCGGACAGTTCCAATACCCGACGTCACCATTAAGCGTCCTGCCGGAGATCGCGAAGGACGCCGCCGAGGCCGCCGCCAAGCTCGTCCCGCTTCAACGGAAGGCTGCTGCCGAAGCTCACGCCAAGGCTGAAGCGGAGGCCGAGAAGGCCAAGCGGAAGGCCTCGAAGAAGGCGAAGTCCAAGGCCAAGAAGACCAAGCGCTAAACCAAGATCAACACCCGCGCTCACGCATCGCTCACGCAAGCGATCTCGTAGCGCGCTACCGACCCCTGCCCAAACGCCAAGAAACGACAAAAGGCCCAGGTCAGCGGCTATCTGACCTGGGCCTTCGCTGAGCCGCCTGCGGGATTCGAACCCGCGACCTACGCATTACGAGTGCGTTGCTCTGGCCAACTGAGCTAAGGCGGCACCGTTGCCATGTGTGGTGGCAACGCGGGCCAGTCTACACAGGTTCGCAGGTGATCCGTAGCCAGGATGGTCGGGGGCAGGGCGGGGGGTGGGACATGGGTGGGCGAAGGGGGATGGTTTTCGCTTCAATCGACCATCGGTACGACGTTACGATGAGCGCCCCCTGCCCCCCTCCCCCATCCCGGAGCGCATCGTGCTCGGCGTCAACGACCTGGCGACTTACATCCTCGGCGCCCTCGTCATCATCCTGCTGCCCGGCCCCAACTCGCTGTACGTGCTGTCGGTCGCCGCCCGGAAGGGCATCCGGACCGGGTACCAGGCCGCGGCGGGCGTGTTCGTCGGCGACCTCACGCTGATCAGCCTGACCTCGCTGGGAGCCGCCTCGCTGCTGAAGGCCAACCCGGCGGTGTTCGCGGTGGTCAAGTTCGGCGGGGCCGCGTACCTGCTGTGGATCGGCTTCGGGATGCTCCGCGCCGCCCGCCAACTGTGGCGCGAGCGCCGGGCCGAGGCCGACCCGGCCGCCGAGGCGGCGCCGGAGGCGGTCGAGCGGCCGTTCCGCCGGGCGCTGGTGATCAGCCTGCTGAACCCGAAGGCGATCCTGTTCCTGCTGTCGTTCTTCACCCAGTTCGTCGATCCGTCGTACGGGCAGCCCGCACTGTCCTTCGGCCTGCTCGGCGGAATCCTGCAGACCTTCAGCCTGCTCTACCTCTCCCTGCTGATCTTCGCCGGCACCACGCTGGCCACCGCCTTCCGCCGCCGCAAGCGCCTCTCCGCGACGCTGACCAGCGGCGTCGCCGTACTGTTCGCGGGCTTCGCCGCAAAGCTGGCCGTCTCCTCCGCGTGACGGCAGGCGGCTACCGGTCGCAGCGCTTGCCCTGCTCCGGCGCCTCCCCAGTCAGCAGGAAGTGGTTGACCGCGCCGTCCACGCAGGTGCTGTGCCGCCCGTACGCGGTGTGGCCGTCCCCGTCGTAGGTGAGCAGCCGACCGGACTCCAGCTGGCCGGCGAGGGAGCGGGCCCAGTCGTACGGGGTGGCCGGGTCCCGGGTGGTGCCGACGACGACGATCGGGGCGGCGCCGGCGGCCCGGATGGTGTGCGTCGCGCCGGTGGCCCGGACCGGCCAGTAGGCGCAGGTCAGCGCCATCCAGGCCATGTCACGCCCGAAGTGCGGCGAGGCCCGCTCGAAGTTCGGCACCGCCCGCTGGACGTCCTCCGGCGAGCTGAAGGGGGCGGGCAGGTCGAGGCAGTTCACCGCCGTGTTGGCGAACATCAGGTTGGGGTACGAGCCGTCCGCCCCGCGCCCGTAGTACTCGTCGGAGAGCTTCAGCAGGCCGGTGCCGTCGCCCGCCCGGGCGGCGGTGAGCGCGCTGCGCAGCCTGGGCCAGAGGAAGTCGGCGTACATCGCCTGGATGATCCCGGTGGTCGCCTGGGAACCGGTGAGCCGACGCCCGTTGTCGGTGCTCGGCAGCGGGTGGGCGTGGACGGCCGTGAGCAGGACGGTGAGCTGTTCGCCGACCTGCTGCTCGGTACGGCCGAGCGGACAGTCCTCGTGCTTGGCGCAGTCCTTGGCGAAGGCCGTCCACGCGGTCTCGAAACCACCGGCCTGGGTGCGGTTGCCGGCCACCGAGTCGAGCGCCGGGTCCATCGCGCCGTCCAGCACCACCCGCCCGACCCGGTTCGGGAAGAGCCCGGCGTAGGTGGCCCCGAGGAAGGTTCCGTAGGACTTGCCAACGAAGTTCAGCCGCTCGTCGCCGAGCAGGGCACGCAGCACGTCCATGTCGCGTGCCGCCTCGACGGTGCTGAGGTGGCCGAGCGCGGCCCCGGCCTGCCGGTAGCAGCCGTCGGCGAACTCCTTGTCGGCGGCGACCAGCGCGTCGATCGCCCGTTGGTCCCCGGGTTCGAGGTCGACGGCGGTGAAGGCGTCCATCCGCGCGCCGCTCAGGCAGCTGACGGGGTTGCTGCGGCCCACCCCGCGCGGGTCGACGCCGACCAGGTCGTACCGGGCCCGCACCGAGCGGTCGTACGTCCGGGCGACGGCCTCCAGGTACTCGATCGCCGAGCCCCCGGGCCCGCCCGGGTTGAGCAGCAGGGAGCCCAGCCGGGCGCCGGCCCCGGGACCGGGACCGGAACCGGGTTGGGAGGCGGATTGCGAACCGGATTCGCCCGGTGCCGCCGCCCGGGCCGCCGAGAGGGTGAGGTCGCCGTCCCCCGGACGGTCGTAGTCCATCGGCACCCGGAAGGTGGTGCACTCGAACCCGCCGTCGCAGGGCTGCCAGACCGGCCGCTGCGCGTAGTACGGCGCGAGCGCCTCCGGCACGGCGGCGGGCAGCGGCTCCAGCGGGGTGGCGTCGGCCGCGCCGGACGCGTCGAAGCCGGTCGGGCTGGACGGCCCCGCACTGCATCCGCTCGCCGAGACCGCCAGCAGCCCGGCCGCCAGCACCGCGGCCGCCGCCCGGACCCGCCGCCCGAAGACCCTCATCCGCTCCCCTTTCCACGAATCCGCGAACCGCGCGAACCGCGCGAATCCACGAACTCCGCGAATCACAGAAACCACAGAAAGCACAGAAACCACACGAAAGAACGAGCGCGAAGGTACGGGAGCGAAGAAACGCGGCTGCCCGGCACCCACCCCGGGTACCGGGCAGCGTAACGCCCACCCAACCGCCGCTCAGGACGCCTTCGCCAGCGCCTCGGCGAGGAACTGCGCCGCCTGCCGGACCAGCCGCAGCCGCTCCCGGTCGGGGGTGTAGTCCTGCACGTTGTCCGAGATCCGCACGTCCGCCTTGGCCGCCGGGCCCGGGCCCGCCTTGAGCGCGGCCTGGAGCGTGCGGGCCGCGTCCAGCCCGGCGGCGTCCGCCTTGGCGGCGGCCAGCAGCAGCTTGGCCGCGCTGCCCGCCGGGGCCTCGGCGCCGGCCTGCGTGAGCGCGGCGGCGTCGTACCGGCCGGAGACCGCCGCGGCCGCGCCGTACAGGTCCGGGCGGGCCAGCCCGGCGGCGGCCGCGCACGGCGCGCCGCTCTCGACCCCGAGGACGCCCCAGGAAGCGGGGCTGGGGGGCAGGGTGCGGAAGGAGGTCGCGATGGTGGTGCGCAGCGTCGCGTCGTCGGAGACGGCGGCCGGGGCGGCGGCGATCAGCTCGCAAGGGTGCGCGGTGCCGTTCGGCGCCTCGGGGGCGACCAGGATGAACGCGCGGGCACGGCCGGCCTGCAGGGCGGCGCCGACGCCCTCGAAGACGTCCGGGACCTCGGCGTCGGCGGTCTTGCCCGGCGTGGCGGCGTGCATCACGACGACGGGGAAGCGCGTGTTCGGCTCCTTGGCGTACTGCGACGGCAGCCAGACCCGGACGTTGCGCGGCTTCCCGTCGGGGCCGAGCACGGCGGACTGCAGCAGCTCGCCGCCTCCCGGGTGCCCGACGCTGTCGAAGCGGCTGACCACGGCTGGAGTCGCGGCAGCGGAGGCAACGGCAGCCGCAGCGGTGGCCGACTCGGCCGGCGTCGGCGGTGCCGCCGGCTGCCTGACCGCCGAACCGGCGCTGGAACCCGCCCAGGCCCCCGCCGCGGCGGCGTCCACGGCCGACTCCGCCCGATCCGCCTCCTGCCCGCCCCGGCTGAGGCCGCCGAAGGCGCCGAGCGCGGTGAGCAGCGTCAACGCGGTGACGCACACTCCGCAGACCATCGCCCCCGCCGCCCGCAGCAGCATCGGCCACCGTTCGCCGGCCAGTTCGTAGGTCCGGGCGGCGCGCAGGTCGCGCCAGCGCTGGAGCGCGCCGCGCGCCAGCCAGATGCCGCCGACGGCGGCGGCCAGCAGGGGGATGACGAGGAGCGGACGAACCACGGAACGCACCACCTCGGAGGAGGGCCGGCGCCGGACCGGACCCGGTGCCGTCAGGGAGGCGACCACTCCGGCCGGCGGGCCCCGACACGGGGGAGCCCGGGGTACGGCCGGGGCGCAGTCGGCCCCCAGCGTGCACAACGGGCGCACTGTCACACGCGGGTGTGCCCGGCGAGTATCGCCCGTTCACTCGAAGGTGGGACGGCGGGCCGACTCCGGGAGGCCTACGGAGAGGACCAGAGGCCAAGGAGGAAGACAAGAGGCCCTCGGGGAGAACCGCAGGCCTACGGCGAGAAGGGAACGGCCTCAGCCCGCCCGCAGCGCCACCGTCATCGCCTCGACCGCCAGCAGCGGGTCCACGTTGCGGTCCAGCGCCGTACGGCAGGCGAGCACCGCCTCGATCCGGCGCAGCGTGCTCTCCGCCGGCCCGGCCTGGGCGACCCGGTTCAGCACCTGCCGCTGGTCCTCGTTGGCGAGCGCGCCGGTGGAGCCGAACTGGATCGCCAGCACGTCCCGGTAGAAGCCGAGCAGGTCGAGCAGCGCAACCCCGAGGGTCTCCCGGCGGGTGCGGGTGGCGCGGCTCTTCTGCCGCTTCTCCAGCTCCTTGACCGCACCGGCCATGCCGCGCGGTGCCTTGCTGCCCTCGGCGGCGCCGTAGGCGGCCTTCAGGTCGTCGGTCTCCTTGGCGTCCTGGGTCTCGGCGAGCGCCTCGGCGTCGGCCTTGGCGGTGTCGACCAGGCGCTGGGCGGCGGCCAGACAGCCGCCGATGTCGGAGACCTCCAGCGGGATCCGCAGCACCTCGGTGCGGCGGGTGCGGGCCTGCTCGTCCACCGCGAGGCGGCGCGAGCGCTCGATGTCGCCCTGCCCGGCGAGCGCGGCCAGCCGGGCGGCCTCCGGCTCGACCCCGTCCCGGCGGATCAGCATGTCGGCGACGGCCTCGGCGGCGGGCGTGCGCAGCACGAGCAGACGGCAGCGCGAGCGGATGGTCGGCAGCACGTCCTGGACGGAGGGGGCGCAGAGCAGCCAGACGGTGCGCGGGGAGGGCTCCTCCACGCCCTTGAGCAGCGCGTTCGCAGCAGCCTCGGTGAGCCGGTGGGCGGCGTCGACGAGGATCACCGACCAGCGGCCGCCGGTCGGGTAGCTGGAGGCGCGCAGCACCAGGTCGCGCATGTCGCCGACGCCGATGGACAAGCCGTCGGTCCGCACGTACTTGACGTCGGCGTGGCTGCCGGCCAGCACCGTGTGGCAGCCGTCGCAGAACCCGCAGCCGGGCGTGCCGCCGAGCGCGAGGTCGGGACTGGTGCACTGCAGGGCGGCGGCGAAGGCGCGCGCGGCAGTGACCTGCCCGGCCCCGGGCGGGCCGGTGAACAGCCACGCGTGCGTCATCAGGGAGGCGTTCCCACCCTGGCCCGGGGCGGCGCCGCGACCGGCCTCGACCGTCGCCCCGGCCGCCCGGGCCGCGGCGGTCAGCTGCTCGACCACCCGCTCCTGGCCCACCAGGTCGTCCCAGACGGCCACTGCTGCTCCCAAGCTCCGTACGACAGCGCTCCCGGCGCCGATTCCCCGCCGTCGAGCATACGTCTCCGCCCCGACAGCCACTGCTCCGTCCGGGTCGCGCCCGGTACGGAACCGGATACGCACCACGCCCGTACGGCGACGGGCGGCCCCGCCGAGGGCCACTGCCCCGACGACGCCGCCCGCCATCCGTCACGAAACGGGCTCAGCCCCGGCGACCCCAGCGACGGCCCTTGCCCTTGTCGCCGTCCCCGCCCCGGTCGTCCCCGCCCCGGTCGTCCCCGCCGCGCCGGTCCTCGCCGTCGTGCGGGCCCTGCGGCCCCTGGCCACCACCCTGCTCCCAGCGGGCCCACTCGTCGCGCGAGCCGAGCAGGGTGTCGGTCAGGCTCGGCAGGTCGTCCATCGGGGTCTCCTCGGCCCACTCCGGCCGAGGCCGCTCCGCCGTGGACTGCTCGACATCCGGCTGCTCGACCGCGGGCTGCCCAGCACCGGGCTGCTCCACGGCAGGCTGTCCGGCGCCGGGACGGCGCCCCCACTCGACCCGGGGCAGCGCCGCGGTCTCATCCACGGCGGGCACCTTCGGCAGCACGGCGGTCTCGTCCACCGCCGGCACCACCGGCAGCACCGCGGTCTCGTCCACCGCCGGCACCACCGGCAGCTTGGCAGTGGCGTCGGCCGCCTCGGCAGCCCGAGCGGCCGCCGCCTGACGGTCCCGCAGCGACAGCTCCCGCGTCGCCTCGTCGCCGAGCCCGGCCGAGGCACCCGACGCGTCCGAAGCACCCCGCGAGGCACCCGAAGCACCCGGGGCCTGCCCCGGCGTCTCCCGAACCGCCCGCAGCTCCGTGGTGGCCGCGTCCCCGGCCTCGGTCCGTCCCTCGGTCCGCCCCTCGGTCCGGCCCGCAGCCGTCTCCGCCGCGGCGGCTGCCGCCGCGAGCGCCGCGGCCTGCGCCAACCGGGCCTCCTCGGCCCGCTGCAGCGCCTCCTCCGCCCGGCGCCGCTGCTCCTCGCGTGCCAGGTCCCGCTGCCGCTGCAGCTCCGCCTGGGCGGCCGCCTCGTCGGCGATCCGCTTGCGCTCGGCGGCCTCCGCGGCCAGTCGGGCCTGCTCCTCCGCTCGCCGACGGGCCTCCTCGGCGGCGCGCCGCTCGGCCTCCTCCTCCGCCCGGCGACGGGCCTCCTCCTCGGCCTTGCGCCGGGCCTCGGCGGCGGCCCGCTCGGCCTCCTCCTTGGCCAGTCGCTCCTTCTCGGCCTGCTCGGCCCGCAGCTGCGCCAGCACCTCCTGGCGCTTGCGCTCGGCGGCCTCCTCCTCGGCCCGACGACGGGCCTCCTCGGCGGCGCGCCGCTCGGCCTCCTCCTTCGCCAGCCGCTCCTGCTCGGCGCGGGCGGCCTTCTCCTGCTCGGAGAGCGGCAGCTCGCGGTCCAGCCGGTGCCGGATGGCGGTGGTGACGAAGCCGGGGGCCTGGCTGCCGTCCACGACCAGGTAGCGCGCCGGGTCGGCGGCCGCGAGGGCGAGGAAGCCGGCCCGGACCCGCTGGTGGAACTCGGTGGGCTCGGACTCCAGCCGGTCCAGCGCCTCGGTGAAGCGCTCCCGGGCCCTGGTCGGGTCGACGTCCAGCACCACGGTCAGGTCGGGCAGCAGCCCGCCGGTGGCCCAGCGGGAGATCCGGGCGACCTCGGTGGCGGCCAGGTCGCGCCCGGCGCCCTGGTAGGCGATGGAGGAGTCCATGTACCGGTCGGTGATGACCACGGCGCCGCGGGCGAGGGCCGGCCGGATGACGTTCTCGACGTGCTCGGCCCGGTCGGCCGCGTAGATCAGCGCCTCGGCGCGGTGCGACAGGCCGGTGTTGCCGACATCCAGGACCAGGCCGCGCAGCCGCTGCCCGACCGGGCTGCCGCCGGGCTCGCGGGTGAGCACGACCTCGTGCCCCTTGCCGCGGATCCACTCGGCGAGCGCCTGGGCCTGGGTGGACTTGCCGGCGCCGTCGCCGCCCTCCAGGGCGATGAAGAAGCCGGTGCCCGCGCCCCGGTGCGGCACCGGGCCGCTGCCGCCGCGCACCGCGTCCACCAGGTCCCGGGCGAACGGAGCGGTGCCGCGCCGGTCGTCGGTGCGCAGCAGCACGACGGCGGCGAGCACCAGCGTCAGCAGGCCCGAAGTGGCGACGGCGAGGGCCGCGCCGCCGTGGATGAAGGTGAAGGAGCCGGGCTCGACGGTGCCGTACTCGACGTCCCCGTAAGCCGCAGCGATCAGCGGGACGACCACCAGTGCGGCCGCGACCACGGCCCGCAGCACCGCGTACAGGTGCTCGGTGACCTTCGGCAGCCGGGCCTCCTCGACCTCCTGGGCGAGCAGGGTGCGCCCGGCCGAGATGACGAGCCCGGCGGCCAGGCCGGCCAGCACGGTGAGCAGCAGGACCAGCACGAAGTCCAGCACCAGCCCGGCCAGGATCAGCGCGACACCCTCGGTGAGCAGTGCCAGGGCGAGCAGTCGGCGGCGGGAGAGCGAGGGCAGGGCGGCCCGGGTGAGCCGGGCGCCCAGCGCGGGGGCGCCGGCCGCGGCGAGCACGATCAGGCCGTAGCCGATCGGCCCGGCCCGGTGCTCGGCGGCGGTGAGCAGCGCCAGCGCGGCGACACCGGCCATCGAGGCGAAGCCGGCCGCGACGGCGAAGGTGAAGTACGGGGCGCTGCCGGTGCGGCCCTTGCTCAGCGCGGGGCCGGGCGTGGCGTCGGTCGGAGCGCGCAGGCCGGTCAGCGGCGAGTGCGGGGCGACGGCCACCGGGCCGCCGGGCAGCTGCTGGAGGTAGCCGCGGGCGGCCGAGGCGGCGAACAGGCCGGCCGCGCCGAGCGCGGCGAAGGTCAGCTGGTGGGCGCGCAGCCAGTCCGAGCCGAGCGCCGCGCCGATGTTGTTGAGCAGGGTGAAGGCGACCAGACCGACGGCCGCGAGCGGCACGGTGACCCAGCCGGTGAAGTGGTCGACGCTGCGGACGGTGTCCAGGTCGGCGGCGGTCGGCCGCTGCTCCGCGGCGGGCGCGTACGGGCTGGCCGGCGGCAGCAGGCCGGGGACGACGGCGGCCTTGGCGATCCCCCAGACCCGTTCGGCCGCGCCGGTGAGGAACACGGTGGCGAGCAGCACGTAGGTGGCGGCGCCGGAGGGTCGCGGTCCGGAGCTCAGCCAGACCGTCCACCAGGGCGCGAGGCCGATCAGCAGGGCGCGCAGCGTGTCGGCGCCGAACAGCGTCCAGCGCCGGTCGAGCCTCCCGGCGACCAGCTGGTGCAGCGGTTCCAGGAGCGCCACGCCGACCAGCCCGGTGGCCGCCACCCGGACGGCGAGGACGGCGGCGGTGGCGAAGGCTAGGCTGCGCGGCAGGTCGCCGAGCTGGCCGCCCTGGGCGGTCGCGATCACGGTGAGCGCGAGCAGCACCAGCAGGCCGAGCCGGTCGGCGGTGCCGCCGATCAGCTGGGTGGTCCACAGGCGTCGGTAGGGGCGGGTCCGCAGCAGCGCCCGGGCCCGGTCCACGGGGGTTCCGGCGGGCGCGACCTCGGACAGGTCGGCCACGGTGGCTCCGGCAGCCGGGGCGGCGCTGGGGGTGGGCTGCTCCTCGCTCGTCATACGGTCAGCGTAGCGGGCTGGGCTTTGCCCGATTGAGACGAACGGCGTTCCGGGCCCTGGTCATCACCGGCCTGTGACGATCCCTGCACAGACCTCGGGCCCGCGCCCCGGGGTGGGGGCGCGGGCCCGGTTCCGCTCTCGGCGGGCTGTCGGAGGATCAGCCCTCGTCGGTGGCGGCGGTCTTGCCGGCTACGGCCTCGCCGGCCGCGGTCTTGGCGGCCGTCTTCTTGGCGGCCGTCTTCTTGGCGGCCGTCTTCTTCGCCGCCGCCTTGGTCGCGGTGGTGGTCTTCTTCGCGGCCGTCTTCTTGGCGGCGGTCTTGGTCGCCGCCGTCTTGGTGGTGGTGGTCTTCTTGGCCGCCGCCTTCTTGGCCGGGGCCTTCTTCGCCGCCTTCTTCACCGGCCCGCGCGCCCGCTTCTCCGCGAGCAGCTCGTAGCCGCGCTCCGGCGTGATGGTCTCGACGTCGTCGTCCTTGCGCAGCGTGGCGTTGGTCTCGCCGTCGGTCACGTACGGGCCGAAGCGGCCGTCCTTGACCACCACCGGGCGCTCGCTGACCGGGTCGGTGCCCAGCTCCTTGAGCGGCGGCGCGGCGGCCGCCCGGCCGCGCTGCTTGGGCTGGGCGTAGATCGCCAGCGCCTCGTCGAGGGTGATCGTGAAGAGCTGGTCCTCGCTGGTGAGCGAACGCGAGTCGGTGCCGCGCTTGAGGTACGGGCCGTAGCGGCCGTTCTGCGCGGTGATCTCCGCGCCCTCGGCGTCGGTGCCGACCACGCGCGGCAGCGAGAGCAGCCGCAGCGCGTCCTCCAGGGTGACGCCGTCCAGCGACATCGACTTGAACAGCGAGGCGGTGCGCGGCTTGACCGCGTTCTTGCCGGTCTTGGGCGTGCCCTCGGGCAGGATCTCGGTCACGTACGGGCCGTAGCGGCCGTCCTTGGCGACCAGCATGTTGCCGCTGACCGGGTCCGGGCCGAGCTCGAAGTCACCGCTGGGCTTGGCCAGCAGCTCCTCGGCCAGCTCGACGGTCAGCTCGTCCGGCGGCAGCTCGTCCGGGATGTCGGCGCGCTGGCCGGGCTCGCCCTCGACGGCGGCGGCGCGCTCGACGTACGGGCCGTAGCGGCCGACCCGCAGGGTGATGTCGTCGCTGACCTTGAACGAGCTGATCTCCCGGGCGTCGATCGCGCCGAGGTCGGTGACCAGCTCCTTCAGGCCGCCCAGGTGGTCGCCGTCGCCGTTGCCGGCCTCGGCGGCGCCACCCGCCACGTGGCCCTCGCCCTCGCCGAAGTAGAACCGCTTCAGCCACGGCACGGACTGCGCCTCACCGGCGGCGATACGGTCGAGGTCGTCCTCCATCTTGGCGGTGAAGTCGTAGTCGACGAGCCGGCCGAAGTGCTTCTCCAGCAGGTTGACCACGGCGAAGGAGAGGAAGGACGGGACGAGCGCCGTGCCCTTCTTGAACACGTACCGGCGCTGGATGATCGTGTCGATGATCGACGCGTAGGTGGAGGGCCGGCCGATCTCCCGGTCCTCCAGCTCCTTGACCAGCGAGGCCTCGGTGTAGCGGGCCGGCGGCTTGGTGGCGTGGCCCTCCGGGGTGATCCGCTCGGCGGCCAGCGGGTCGCCCTGGGCGACCTGCGGCAGCCGGCGCTCACGGTCGTCGAGCTCGGCGTTCGGGTCGTCGGCGCCCTCGACGTAGGCCTTCAGGAAGCCGTGGAAGGTGATGATCTTGCCGGAGGCGGAGAACTCGACGTCCCGGCCGTCGGCGGAGGCGCCGCCGACCCGGACGGTGACGGACTGGCCGACCGCGTCCTTCATCTGGGAGGCGACGGTGCGCATCCAGATCAGCTCGTACAGCCTGAAGTCGTCGCCGGTCAGGCCGGTCTCGGCGGGGGTGCGGAAGCGGTCGCCGGAGGGGCGGACGGCCTCGTGCGCCTCCTGGGCGTTCTTGACCTTGCTGGCGTAGGTGCGCGGGGCGTCCGGCAGGTAGTCGGCGCCGTAGAGCTGGGTGACCTGCGCGCGGGCGGCGGCGATCGCGGTGTCCGACAGCGTGGTGGAGTCGGTACGCATATAGGTGATGAAGCCGTTCTCGTACAGCTTCTGGGCCACCTGCATGGTCCGCTTGGCGCCGAAGCCCAGCTTGCGGCTGGCCTCCTGCTGGAGCGTGGTGGTGCGGAACGGCGCGTACGGCGAGCGGCGGTAGGGCTTGGACTCGACACTGCGGACGCTGAACGCGGTCTGCGCCAGGGCGGCGGCCAGCTGGCGGGCGGCCTGCTCGTCCAGGTGCAGGGTGTTGGTGCTGCCGGCCTTCAGTCGGCCGTCCGAGCCGAAGTCGCGGCCGCTGGCGATCCGCTTGCCGTCCACCGAGGCCAGCCGGGCGCCGAAGGTCTCCGGGTTGGCGGAGTCGGCCGGGGTGCGGCCGGTGCCGAAGGTGCCGACCAGGTCCCAGTACGAGGCGGTGCGGAACGCCATCCGCTCGCGCTCGCGCTCGACCACCAGACGGGTCGCGACGGACTGCACCCGGCCCGCCGACAGCTTCGGCATGACCTTCTTCCACAGCACCGGCGAGACCTCGAAGCCGTACAGCCGGTCGAGGATGCGGCGGGTCTCCTGCGCGTCGACCAGGCGCTGGTTCAGCTCGCGCGGGTTGGCCACGGCCTCCTGGATCGCCGACTTGGTGATCTCGTGGAACACCATCCGGTGCACCGGCACCTTGGGCTTGAGCACCTGCTGGAGGTGCCACGCGATGGCCTCGCCCTCGCGGTCCTCATCGGTGGCGAGGAAGAGCTCGTCGGACTCCGCGAGCAGCGACTTCAACTTGCTGACCTGGGACTTCTTGTCCGCGTTGACCACGTAGATGGGCGCGAAGTCATGGTCGACGTCCACCCCGAGGCGGCGCACCTCGCCGGTGTACTTGTCCGGCACCTCGGCCGCGGTGCTGGGCAGGTCGCGAATGTGCCCGACGCTCGCCTCGACGATGTAGCCGGGGCCCAGGTAGCCCTTGATCGTCTTCGCCTTGGCCGGCGACTCGACAATGACGAGTCGCTGTCCGTGCGCGGTCTCGCTGCTCGGGGACACCTTCGCTCTTCTCTCCCGGTCCTTATGTGGCTGGTCGGCGCTGGCAGCACGGGCTGCGCTCCGCCCGACCCCTCCACCGTCCCGGGCTGCCGCTGAACGACACCCCACCAGCGGAGTGTGACCGTACCCCGGCCACCCTTGTCAAACGGACGGATCCCGCGTTTTCACTTGCCGGGCTCACCGACGCCACTCGAACGGTAACCCGATGACGGAGGTTCGCGCCCCGTGGAGGGGGGCTTCGGCAGGTTCCGGAGGATGGAATGACGGATTTCAAGATCTGTCAACGGAAAAATCGCCGCACTTCCGGTATTGCGCTTTCCGGATCGCGCCAGTCGCACCGGCCTGGCCGGTGCGACTGAGGTGTTCGCTACGGCAGGTACGGCTGATGCGCTCAGGGCGACTGAGCCGTCCGGCACCGCTGCCGCTGCGGCCACCGCTGCGGCCTCGGCGACCTCAGCGGCCGACCGCGGCCAGCAGTCCGGCGCCCACCGCCAGGCAGCACACGCCCAGGGCGCTCCACAGCAGGTCGGTGACCGCCGCCCGGCTGACCTCCCCCGCCGCCAGCACCGCCCGGCAGGGCCGGTCGGGGTCGTAACAGACCCGCACCGAGGCGCCGGGCGCGAAGCGCTGCGGACGGCGCAGCGGGGTGTGCCCGCGCGGACGGGTGAGCACCAGCTCCGCGATCCGGCCACCGACGGGCCCCTCGGCGGCCGGGGGCAGCACGGAGAAGGAGAGCAGCGGCGCGCTGTCCAGCTGCCCGTGCACCTCGTTCTCGGCGACGACGGTGGCCACGGCCCGCACCCCCCGTCGGCGCACCCGGTGGCGAAGGCGCACTTCGGCGGCGCACCAGAGCAGCAGCGCGCCACCGAAGAGGGCGAGCACCAGCCCGCCCACCGTCGCCGTCGTCGTGTCCACCCCTGGCCCCCGGCTCCCCAGCTCTGTCCACAGCCTGTGGACGGAGAGCCTCACAGCGCCGGACCAACGGGGCACAGCCGCCCGGGGGCTGCCGGACGAACCGGAGGGTACGGGCGGGTGAACCGGGGGTCGTCCGCGAAGCGTTCCACCGGACGGGGCCGGGGCGGGGCCGCCGGACCGCGGCCACCGGATGTGGGTCACCGAACGGGGTTGATGAACCCCTGCTCGGTCAGCAGCCGCAGCGACTCCGGCACCCGGTCCCGCAGGACCACCCGGTCCTCGCCCAGCAGCTGCGCGATGGCGTCCACGATCTCGCCCGCCGCCAGCGACCCGTCGCAGACCCCGACGAAGCCGGCACCCACGGTGTCCACCTTGGTGGCCCGCCGCATGCCCCGGTTGTGACGCAGGATCACGTGCTCCGGGTCCTCCGCCCCCGGCGCGCCGACCTGCTCCTGGACCACCTCGTCGGCCAGCACGTAGCGGGCCGCGAGCAGGCCCGCGTCGTCGTGCGAGCGCAGGAAGTCCTGCCGGTCGAACCACTCCTCGATGTGCGGGCCGAGCGGCTGCTCCACCGGGTGCGGCCACTCCTCCACCCGCACGGTCGGCCGCTCGGCGCCGCTCGCCCGCAGGGTGATCCAGCCCATGCCGATGCCCTCGACCCGACCCGCCTCGAAGGCGTCCAGCCACTCGCCGTACCGGGCCTGGTAGTCGCCGCCGGGGCCGCGGTGGTCGCCGCCGTCGCGCAGCCACAACTCGGCGTACTGGGCCACGTCCTGGACCTCGCGCTGGACGATCCAGGCGTCCAGCCCGGTGCCCGCCACCCAGCCGGCCAGCCGCTCGTGCCAGTCCTCGCCCCTGACGTGCTGCCAGTTGGCGAGCAACTGGCAGTAGCCGCCCGGCTCCAGGTGCTCGGCGGCCGAGCGCACCAGGTTGCGGCACAGGTCGTCCCCGGCCATGCCGCCGTCGCGGTAGGTGAACCGGCCGGCCGGCGAGATGACGAACGGCGGGTTGGAGACGATCAGGTCGAACTTCCGCTCCCCGACCGGCTCGAAGAGGCTTCCGGCGGCCACCTCGGTGTTGTCGAAACCGGACAGCGCGAGGGTCAGCTCGGTGAACCGCAGCGCGCGCGGGTTGAGGTCGGTGGCGACGACCTTCTGGGCGTGCCGGGCCGCGTGCAGCGCCTGCACGCCCGAGCCCGAACCAAGGTCCAGAGCGGCCCGGACGGGGCGGCGCACGGTGATGTTGGCCAGCGTCGTGGACGCGCCGCCGACCCCCAGCACCAGGTCCTTGCGGGCCACCCCGTGGGCCGTCTCCCCGGAGCCGATGCCACCCGCGCCACCCACCGCGCAGCCCAGGTCGGAGACCACCCAGGCATCCGAACTGGGCATCCCGGCCACCTCGTTGGCGTACGGGCGGACGTCCACCGTGGCCCGCACCAGGTCGCCGTCGGAGCGCAGCCAGCCGTCCGCCAGGCAGTCCTCCACCGGCAGCGCGGCGGCGGCCGCCTGGTACGGCACCGGCTGCTGCAGCAGGAACAGCCGCACCAGGGTCTCCAGCGGGCTGCCGCCCCGGGTCGCGCGCAGCGCCGGGACGGCCTCGCTACGGGCCAACGCCGCGTATCCGGTGGGACCCAACAGGTCCAGGCACCCGTCAGCGGTGAACGATGCGGCCAGCAGCGCCTCGCGCAGCTTGGCCAGACGGGTCGGGTCGAGAACGGGGCTACTGATCACCCCGCCATTGTCCCCCGCCCCACGCCACCCCCGCCCCACCAGCCCGCCCGGGGCGCGCCCGCCCGAGTCCGAGCTCCGGCCTGCGCCCCTCGGCAGACACAGCAGCCGGGGCCGGAGGGCCGCTCCCGCGAGCGGCCCTCGCCGTTACTCCCCCTACTCCCCGTCCTCGGTCTACTTCCCGTCCTCGGTCAGCTCGCGCTGGGGGCCGGGGTGGACGGGGCGGCCGCCGGGGTGGTGCCGGCGCCCGCGGAGGGGGTGGCCCCCGGGCTCGCGCTGTCCGTTGCGCCGGGCGTGGGGGTGCCGTTGGGGGCGCTGGTCGTGGCGGACGCTCCGGCGCCCGGGGTCGCGCTCGCACCCCCGGCGGCCGGGGAGCCACTGGCGCTGCCGCTCGCACCGGCGCCCGGGGTGGCCTGGCTGGGCTTACAGCCGTCCTGCTTGGCCATCGCGGCGCCGAGCTCGCCGCGCTGCAGCTTGCTCTGCGCCTGGGTGGACAGCGAGGCCAGCTGCTGCACCTGGTCGGCCACGCTGCGCAGCCCGTCGGCGAACTTCGCCTGGTCGTTGTTGGGCAGCGCGTCCAGCTTCTTCTGGACGTCCTGGTAGCCGTCGGCGGCCTTCTTCAGCTCGTCGACGGTGTCCTTCTGCAGGGTCGCACCGTTGTCCACCTTGGGCGCGCCGGCCGCGTCGATGGCGCTCGCGATGTCCTGGTTGGTCTTGGCCAGCCGCCCGATGTCCGTCGAGAGCCGCTTCTGCAGGTCGGCCGGGGACTCGCCGGTCTTCACCTGACCGGTGTCGGCGAGCGCGGACTGCGCTTGGGCGATCGGGTCCTTGGCCGCGCCGCAGACGTTCGACGCCCAGGATTCCAGCTGCTTGCTGTTGTCGTCGCCGCCGCAGCCGACGGCGCCGAACGCGAGCAGCACGCCGAGGGCGGGTACGGCCAGCAGTCGCTTGTTCACCGGGAGAAGCCTTTCGGTTCGGTCGTCTTCGGTCGTCGAACCTACACGTCCGCCGTCCGAGCCCCGTTTCCCGGCTGCTCAGCCCCCGGTCGGCCGCCCTGGGCTCCCACCCCCCGCGCCCTCCCGCCCCCGGTCGCCGCTCAGGCCCGCTCGACCCGGATCGGATCGCCCGGCCGGACGGTGCCCAGCACCTGGGCGTCCCCGTCGAGCGCGCCGAGGACGTTGCAGGGGCTGGCCAGTCGGCACTCGCCGTCGCGCGAGATCGGCGTCGGCCCGTAGGGCAGGGCGAGGCTGTCGCCGTCGGTCCAGAACGCGACCGTGCCCGGCTCGACCACCTGCCGGGCACCGTCCTCACGCGGCACGCTGACGGGCGTGCCGAAGTAGACCTCCCCGCCCCAGGTGCTCGCCGTCGATTCGATCGGCAGCTCGGCCCAGAGCGCCTCGGTGGTGGGCGTGGCCCGCAGCGTGGCGGTGGCCTGACCGGCCGGCCACAGGATGCGAATCCGCATGTGCTTCCTCTTCCGCGACAGGTCCGATCAACGATCGGACCCGGTCGTGCCGGAAGCAGCGAACCGCCAGGCCCAACAATTTGTCAACGAGGTCCCAGGAGTTGGGACCGGGGTGCCGGGACGGGGGTACCGGGAGCGGCGCGGGGCGTCAGACGGCGACGGAGGCGACCGAGACCGGCCAGCTCATCCGGATCACGGCACCGCCGGTGCCGTTGGTGACCTCCAGGTCCTCGACCAGGCCGGTGATCACGGCGAGGCCCAAGGTGTCCTCGTCCGGATCGCCGCCCTCGTCAGCACCGGCGGCCGGGACGGCCGCAGAGCCGGCTTCGTCCTCGACCTCGATGAGGAAACGCTTCTCCTGATCGGTCAGCGCGACCCGGACCGTGCCGCCGATGCCACCGCGCTGATGCAGACCGACCGCACGGGAGCACGCCTCACCGACCGCGAGCCGTACCTCGTCGAGCACCGACTCGTCGACCCCGGCCCGTCTGGCGACGGCCGCGGCGACCAAGCGGGCCGTCCGCACGTGCTCGGGAAGCGCGCTGAATCGAAGTTCGACGGTTGCCATATCTCCCCTTCGGGGTGCTCCGACGGGGGCCGGAGGTACGGCCCCCGTGGGCCGGACGGGCCGGCCCCTGAGCGGCCGGGAAGCACCGGGGCCCGTGCGGGCCCCAGCGCCCCGGACGCGTGGAACGGGCGGGCCGGCCGCGGGGACCGGCCCGGACGCGTCAGTCGGTCGCCTGGACCGCGTCCTCCACCGAGGTGTGGATCGGGAAGACCTTGGTCAGGCCGGTGATCCGGAAAATCTTGAGGATGCGCTCCTGGTTGCAGACGAGGCGCAGCGAGCCCTCGTGGGCGCGCACCCGCTTCAGACCGCCGACCAGCACGCCCAGGCCGGTCGAGTCGAGGAAGTCAACGCCCTCCATGTCGACGACGAGGTGGTACTTGCCGTCGTTGACGAGCTCGACCAGCTGCTCCCGCAGCTTCGGGGCGGTGTACACATCGATCTCGCCGCCAACCTCGACGACCGTACGATCGCCGACTGCGCGGGTCGACAGGGACAGGTCCACGGAACCTCCAGCACCTTGCCTTGCTACGTCATGTGCGATCCTCGGCCGGACGGCCGCCACCGCATGGTCGCGAGCCCGGGCGCGCCAAGCCAAACGCGTGGCAAGCCTCAGCGCTGCGACCCACGGCCGTACGGCCGTCACGGCCACATTCAACCACCTGCGACCATGCCCGCACGATGGCTTACGACGATTCTGCGTCACGCCGGTGACACACTGGGTCCTCATGCCGCCCCGACACAGCCTGCCCGAGGCACTGCTCACGACCCTGTCCACCAGTCGGGGGCGATCCGACCGGCTCACCCATACGGAGCACCTTCCCGCCCGACCTGCACGTTATTCGCCGTGGCCCGAGTCGATCCGATCGGAGATCGTGGCCTCGGCGCTCGCCGTCGGGGTGGAGCAGCCCTGGACGCACCAGGCAGAGGCGATGAACCTGGCCAAAAGCGGCCAGACTGTGGTGATCGCCACAGGCACCGCCTCGGGCAAGTCGTTGGGCTATCTGGCGCCGGTGCTCAGCGACCTGCTGGAGGGCACCGAGGCCCGCAACGGCCGCGGCGCCACCGCGCTCTACCTGGCCCCGACCAAGGCGCTCGCCGCCGACCAGCGCCGCCGCGCCGCCGAACTCGCCCCGCCGAGGGTCCGGGCCGCGCTGTACGACGGCGACACCCCGCCCGAGGAGCGCGAGTGGGTCCGCCAGTACGCCTCCTACGTGCTCACCAACCCGGACATGCTGCACCGGGGCATCCTGCCCGCGCACGCCCGCTGGTCCTCCTTCCTCAAGGTGCTGCGCTACGTGGTCGTCGACGAGTGCCACAGCTACCGGGGCGTGTTCGGCTCGCACGTCGCCCAGGTGCTGCGGCGGCTGCGCCGGATCTGCGCCCGTTACGGTTCGTCACCCACCTTCCTGCTCGCCTCCGCCACCACCGCCGACCCCGCCGTGACCGCCCGGCGCCTGACCGGCCTGCCCGCCGTGGCCGTCACCGAGGACGCCTCGCCGCGCGGGCCGATGGTCTTCGGCCTCTGGGAGCCGCCGCTGACCGAGAACGTCGGCGAGCACGGCGCCCCGGTGCGCCGCACCGCCACCGCCGAGGCCGCGCACCTGCTGACCGACCTGGTCGAGCGGCAGACCCGGACCGTCGTGTTCGTCCGCTCCCGCCGCGCCGCCGAACTCGTCGCCCTCCAGACCCAGGACCAGCTCGGCCGACCGCTCGCCGACCGGGTGGCCGCCTACCGCGGCGGCTACCTCGCCGACGAACGCCGGGCCCTGGAGCGCGCCCTGCACTCCGGTCGGCTGCTGGGACTCGCCTCCACCTCCGCTCTCGAACTCGGCGTCGACGTCTCCGGCCTCGACGCCGTCCTGATGGCCGGCTACCCCGGCACCCGGGCCTCGCTCTGGCAGCAGGCGGGCCGGGCGGGCCGCGAGGCCCAGGGCGCGCTCGCCGTCCTGATCGCCCGGGACGACCCGCTGGACACCTATCTGGTGCACCACCCGGAGGCGCTGTTCGCCGCACCCGTCGAGGCCACCGTGCTCGACCCCGACAACCCGCACGTGCTCGCCCCGCACCTGTGCGCGGCCGCCGCGGAACTGCCGCTCACCGACGCCGACCTGGAGCTGTTCGGCCCCTCCACCGCGCCGCTGCTGCCGGTGCTGGAACGACGCGGCCTGCTGCGCCGGCGCCCCGACGGCTCCTGGTACTGGACCCGCCGGGAACGCGCCGCCGACGCCGTCGATCTGCGCGGCAGCGGCGGCAGCCCGGTGCAGATCGTCGAGGCCGACACCGGCCGGCTGCTCGGCACGGTGGACGCGGCGGCCTCCCACACCACCGTCCACACCGGGGCCGTCCACCTCCACCAGGGCCGCACCTACCTGGTCCGGGAGCTCGACCTGGAGAACTCGGTCGCCCTGGTCGAACCGGCCGATCCGCCGTACACCACCTCCGCCCGCGACATCACCTCCATCTCCGTCCTCGACACCGACACCACCGTCCCCTGGGGCGAGGGCCGGCTCAGCTTCGGCTCGGTGGAGGTGGTCAACCAGGTGGTCGGCTACCTCCGGAAGCGGATCTCCACCGGGGAGATCATGGGCGAGAGCAAACTCGACCTCCCGCCCCGCACGCTGCGCACCCGCGCCGTCTGGTGGTCCGTCACCGAGGACCAGCTGTTCGACGCGAACCTCCCGCTCGACCAGCTGCCCGGTGCCGCCCACGCCGCCGAGCACGCCTCGATCGGCCTGCTGCCGCTGTTCGCCACCTGCGACCGGTGGGACATCGGCGGCGTCTCCGTCCCGCTGCACCCCGACACCGGGCTGCCCACCGTGTTCGTCTACGACGGCCACCCGGGCGGGGCCGGCTTCGCCGAACGCGGCTTCCAGCGGGCGGTCGAGTGGCTGACCGCCACCCGGGCGGCGATCGCCTCCTGCGAGTGCGAGCGCGGCTGCCCGTCCTGCGTCCAGTCACCCAAGTGCGGCAACGGGAACGACCCGCTGGACAAGGCGGCCGCCGTCCTGCTGCTGGATGTCCTGCTAGCCGGGGCGCCTGCCGCGGAGTCCGGGCCGGGCCCCGAGGGCGCGGGGTCCGAGCCCGGCCCCGAGGACGCAGAGTCCAGAACGAGCCACGAGGGCGCGGGGTCCGGACCCGACCCGGAGGGCGGGGCGCCGAGCGGTTCATGAGGCCGCCGCCGCGCCGCCCGGGGTGTCACCGAGGCCGTCCTCGGCCGCGGTGACCGGGGCCCGTACCGGTCCGGCCCGGGCCCTCGCCCGCGCCGGGCCGACCGGCAGGCGCACCGGGAGCCCGCCGACCGGCACCTCGGCGACCACCTCGACGGCGTCCGCCGACCGGTCAACCGAGCAGGACACCAGGCCGGCACCCTGTGCGGCGGCGATCCCGGCGGCCCGACCACAGCCGCCGTCCGGCTCCAGCAGCAGCCGGTCCGCCGCCGCGAGGGCCGCCAGGTCGGCGGCGGACTCGGCCCGGTGCCGGGCGGCGACCACCGCACCGACCGCGATCGTCGCGGCGAACACCGCCGTGCCCAGCATCGCCAGCGCGAGCAACCACACCGTCGCCGAGCCCGCATCCGGCCCGCGCCCGCCGACCGCGGCGGCCCGGGCGGTACGGGCCCGCCCCAGCCGCCCCACCGCCCGCCGCGGGCCCCTCAGGAAGGCCACGCGCCACCTCCTCCTCCCGAACCACTCCCCAACACGTCCTCCCGCTGCGCCACCGCCCGTGCGCCGAGCCGCACCGCGAGCAGACCGCCGAGCTTCCCGGGCGCCGCGCACGGCGCGTCCACGTCGACTCGCACCGTGTCCGCCGCGACCGCGACCCGGACCTCCGCCCCCGGCGGGGCGGCCGCGCGGGCGAGCCCGGCGGCGTCCGCCTCACCGCGCGCGGCCGCCCTGGCACCGATCCTGGCCGCGTCCACGCAGTGGATCTGCGCGGCCGCCGCGAGCACGCCCCAGATCAGCATCGCCGCGAGCAGGACGAGCGCGGGCAGGGCCACCGCCGTCTCCGCCGTGGCGAAACCGCCGTCGCCGCGTCGGACCGGCCGCGGCGACCACGGCCGAGCGCCGCCGCTCGCCGTCCTACGTGGCATGGAGCGCGCGTTCCAGCATCTCGGTCAGCGCCCCGGTGATGGTCGCGCTGGTCACCACCTTGTACAGCCCGGCCGCGAGGGCGCAGGCGCCCACCGTTATCTGGGGTCACAGGCTGAACACCCAGGTCAGCCAACGAGACGAGTAGGTAGGCACATCAGGCACACGGCTTGGAGAGGGCAGCCAACGCCGGGTGGTCGGAAGGTTCGCTAAATCTTGGTTCAGCACCCGCCGGGCGGGTGACGTGACGGGACAATGCCCCGGTGAACTCGACCACATTGATCTCCCTCGCTGGCATCCTCGGCACCTTGTTGGCCCCCGTCGTCTCTGGTGTTCTCGCAGCCCGCACAGCCCGGACCGCCAACACACGTGAAGATCGGGCTGAGGCGCGGCAGGCTCGACGCCAGGCCTACGGAGCGTTGGCCACCGCTCTGGTGGTCTGTGCGGGCACTCTGCGCGAGCGGATGGAAGCCCTGATCAACACGTCGTACGACCCGGACGACCGTCGGCACATCGGAAGGGCCCGCGACCTCGCTGAGCCCTTGGAGAGTCAGCTTCAAGCTGTCACAGATGCGTTGGGGGCAGTGCTCATCGAGGGCCCTGACACCGTGGCCGGGATCGGCGCCAACGCCGCGCGGCTCCTGCATGGATGGGCCGGCCGGTTGAACGACTGGATCGACTCCGAAGACCCGGACGCGACGATTCGTGATCAGCTCCGCTTCGGCCGGCAGGACGAAGCGGAGACCTCCCAAGCCGTAGAGGAGTTCAGCTCCGCCTGCCGCCGTGTCATACACCCCGAAGACCCTGCCGATCGCATGCTCGATCGCCGCCGACTGGCCCTGCCCTGGCGGCGCTGATCTGACGTGGCGCCAGGGTGTGCATCGGCCCTGGTCAGCTGCCCCGAACCCTCATATCGGAGTGCGGGCAGCTGACCAGAGGCGGCACCGTCCCACCTTTGACATGGAACATACCGGCGCAAAGCGGACTCTTTTGGGTAAAAAAAAAGACCCCGAAGCACTTGCTTCACGGCATCGCCGAAACCAAGCGCCCGAATTCCCCTAATGGCCGCCGCCAGAATTCTGAACTGCCGATACCGTCATGGGGGGAATCGGATTCGGGGCGGGGTCGTGCGGCATCATCGAAAGCAGGTAAGGCTGCGCGATGAAAAGCAGCCAGAGTCCCACCTTTACCAGCTTCTTGCGGGTCCTGGGCTTTGCGGACTCCACGTTGATCTCGACGCCGGGGAACGAGAGGTGGAAGCCCTTGTGACGGTCAGACATGCTCTCTCCTTGGGTTTTGGGATGTTTTTGGGCATGCGAAAAGCACTATCGGGGGCAAGGTAATAAGAAAACCACCCGATACCCTTGGCGATTCCGGTTCGCCGGGCGGCAATCCCTGAGGGATTGCTTTGTTCGGATGGTGCGCGTGTTGCTGTAATACTCTAGCGATTGGCCAGGTCGGCCTTTCGCCATTAACGATAGCAGAGCCATCGGAAATTCTGTCAAGGCCTCTTGCCCGCAGGCGCGCTGACAGACTTTCGGATTGCTCCGGGAACTTTTTTAGAGCCTCATCCCAAGGAAGTCAAGCATTGCAGGTACGACCCTCGGAAGGGTGTGCCCATTTCTCGCCTTGGGGGCTAGTAGCGATGCTAGGGGGAGGGTCTGACACATCCACGCCCAGCCGATGCCCACCCGCGCCAACTCCCCGCATCCAGTGTGCGGCGGGATCACTTGCGCGAGCATGCACTTCTAGCCACTTACAGACTCCCCCACGGGTAACGCCTTGTCAACTCCCTTGGCGTTTATGCAGGTCAGACTGTGGCTGATCCGTGGTCGTATCGACAGCATCGCCGTGGCGCCCTCCAACGGGTGTCCCGGACACGCGGCGTGGGGCAGCGGCTCCCTCAGTTCTGGGAACGGATCATGCGGCGGAGGCTCGTGCGGGCTGCTGCCAGGTCGTCTTCAAGCGTGGTGACCTGGGTCTTGAGGTGCCTATTCTCCGCCTCGGCCTCGCGCGCGGCAACGGCGAGTCGGTGGTTCTCCTCGGTGAGTTCGGCGACTCGCGCCGTGAGGTCGTGAGCCGCGAGTTGGTCGAGTTGCTGACCGAGGTGGACCCGCATCGCCCCGCGGAGGCTGCTGACCTCAGCACGGAGCCGGTTGATCTCCTCGCGTGCGAGCAGAAGGTCCGTGCGTGCGCTTGACCCGCTCACGCTCAATCCGGCGTTCTCCGCGCGGGCGGGATCGGCGGCCTGGCGCCTTCGGGCCTTCTCGATGTGTTCCCGGACGCCTGGGGCGTAGACGAGCCAGCTGGAGACGCCGGCCCGCTTCGCGACGGCGGCGAAGGTGACGGGCTCGCCGGCCCTGAGCATGTCCTGGACGGCCCCCAACGCGCGGCTTCGCTTGGTAAGGCTGTCCCGCTGCCGTGCCGCTCTGAGAGCGTCTGTAGGGGCCCGAGAGGGGCTTTCAGCGGGCATCGCGGGTCTCCCCGTGGCGGACGACGGTCAGGGGCAGCAGCTTGTGATTGCTGGTCGCCCGGATCTTTCGGAGCGCCGCACTGGCCTGCTCGACCTCCAATCGCTCGTCGGCGGGCATCTGGTCGAGCTGGTCATTCATCCGACTGACGACGTCGGTGTATGCGTTGATCTGGTCGGTGAGGTTGCGCGTGACGAAGACGTCCGCGTCCATCGCCGTGGCCGTCTCGCGGTCCGCGCGCAGGGAGTTCAGGTGTTCCTCGATCGCCGGCAGATAGGAGGGATCGGGCCGGTAGAACCCGCAGCCGGCACACTGGAAGCGAAGTGGGCAGCTCTTGCCGCCGGCCTTGACGTTGGATGGCTCCGTGCAGTTGCCGAAGGGAACGGCGACCGACCGGGCCTCATAGGCCGTCGTACTGCTGAACGGCGCCGGGCGGCCCGAGCGGTCCACCGTGTGCAGCCGCATCGTCTTCACCGCCTCCCGCTTCCGCTTCTGTGAAACCTGGTAGTAGGACATGGTCGTGGCGATCTGCCGGTGATCCATTAGCTCTTTCAGCACGTCAACCGGGACTCCGGCGTCAGCGTGCCGTTGCGCGTAGGAGTGCCGGAACGCATAGGGGAAGATCAACGACCGATCGAACGGCAACCGGTTGCCCGACTCGTCCAGTTGGTCGCTCAGGAGAGCGGGGATCGCGGCCACCCATTCCCGCAGCGCGTTCGCCAGGCCGCCCGGCTGTAGGTGCCGTGTCCCGCTCCGGGCGGTCATCGCTGGGAACAGGTAGTCAGAGCTGGTGGCCGGCGCCGGGATGTCGCCCCGCCGGGCCTGCCATGAGCGGATGGCCTCCGCCGTCTGCCCGGCGATCGGCAGACGGCGGCCATACCGGCGCTTCTTGTGGTTGTCCCAGATCAGGTCTGTCTCAGCACCGCTCGTCTCCAGGCAGTTCAGCCGCAGACTGGCGACCTCGACCGGGCGCCGGCCGGTGTCGCGAAGAACGACATAGACCGTCCTCAGCATCAGGTGTACGTCCTCGGCGGCGAGCTCGCCGTAGGGGTAGCCGGCGCCGATCACGGCTAGCTGTGAGTCGAGCTGGGCGATCACGGGTTCGGGGATCGCCTTGCCCGGGTCGTCCTCCGAGGTGGCGTCATGGGGAATCACCATCGACTGGTGTCGGCCGAAGCTCGCCGACATGTCGTTCAGGAGGTCGGCGGTGCGGCCGAAGTCCAGGATCGCAACGAAGCAGCCGAACATGTGCTTCCGCCAGATGCGGCCCGCCAGCTCGCCGTCTTCGCGCCGCAGAGCACACATTGCCGTGAAGACGGCCTGCATGTCGGCGAACCGTAGGGCGGCCGGATCATGGCCACCGCCCGGACGGGCGTGGAGAGCGTCCGAGGCGACCACGCAGGCCCGGAAGGTCCTTCCGAAGTCGTTGCTGTGCGGCTTCGTAGTGCGGACCCACTCCCTGAGCGTGTCGCGTAGCCACGTCTGCCGGATCGCGGTCATGTCCGCCGTCCCGGCATGTTCGCGCTGGCCGCTGCGGGTCTGCGAGCGCAACCCGACCGCGCTCAGGTCCCAGACGTCGGCATCGGTCGGCGCGACGCCACGGAACTCCAGCGATCCGAGCCGGACCGCCCGCATGATCTCCCGAAAGTGGGCCGTCGCGTTGTGGCCCTTCTTCCTCACCTCGGCCTCAAGCCCAGTCGAGTCGCCAGTGAGCAGGCTCGACCGGTCAGCCAGGACGCGGACCAGGTGGCGAACGGCGGACGGCTCGATGACACCGCCGCGGGCGTCGCGCTGCTGGAGTCCGAAGAGGACTTCCCAGCGCAGTGGTTCCGCGAGGGTGGAGAACGAGAACTGGTGGCTCAGCTGGAACGGCGCGGTCTGCTGGGCCCAAGCGTCCGCGTCCGCGGTGGTGAGGCCCTGCCTCTTCTGCCGTGTCCAGAGTTGCTGATGCGGCATGCAGAGCCCACGGATGGCTCGCTGTTTCGGACAGCCTCTGACGATGCACGTCGGCTTGCCGGTCAGCGGCAGGATCTTCGCCGTCTCGACCCAGTGCGCGATGTCGGTCGAAGCCTCCGGCCGCCTGCGCCAGTTGAAGTAGTGCGTCCGGCAGAGGTCCAGACTGTAGGACGGCCGGCCGCAGCGGATTCCGTCGCGCTCGACCATGCACTTGTCCCGTTCCTGACCCCAGGGAGTCCGGACACGTGTCGGCCGTTGATAGGAGGTGGCGAACTCCTCGCGGCTCATGTCGCTGCCGGCGAGGACTGTGAGGCAGTGGCGGCAGAACGAGTACGGGCTCGGCAGGATGGTCCAGCAACTCGCCGTCGTGCATTTGCCGGCGCCGGTCCGCGGGTTGTTGAGATCGCCGTTGAAGAACCAGGCGGCCTGGTCCCACTCGCCGGGGCGCCAGAGCCGATCGATCTTGTTTTGGAGCCAGAGCGTCCAGCCCGTGAGATCGGTGGTGGGAAGCTCCGCAAGGCTGCCCGAGGCAAGGGCGGCGGTCACCGCCGCCCCCTCTCCGCCACCCGCATGACGGCCTCGCGCTTCTCCTCGTCCGTGGGGTGCAGGTAGGGCGCAAGCGACGCCGGTGACACATGCCCCATCAGCTCCTGCACCACGTCCTGCGGGACGCCCGACCGAATCCAGGCCGTCGCTGCCCCGTGCCGGAGCATGTGCGGCCGGGCCGTCTGTTCGGTTTCGCGAGCAAGCCGGTCAAAGAGCTCCTTGACCGTCCAGTAGCGCAGAGGCGAGCCGAGCGGGGCATGGAACAGATTCACGAACACCATGTCGCAGGCCGCCGCTTCCGGAACGGCATCACGCTCGTACTGGTAGTCCGCATAGAGCCCAACCACGTTCTCCAGAACGGGGATTGACCGCGAGAACCGCGACTTCGCCAGGGCTCCGTTTGCGTTGTCCGGCCGGCGCCGGACGTGGATGTGGGGCCCGGAAATGTGGCAGCCCAGCATCTTCGAGTCCGCAAGGAAGTGCATGTCCTCCCGTCGAAGCCCCAGAGCCTCACCGATCCGGATGCCGGTGCAGCTGAGCAAGGCAATCAAGAACCTGTCCCGGGCGTGGAGCGCCACCTTGATCAGCCGGTCGGCATCCTCAGGCCGAAGGATCTCGATCGGGTCTTCGCCAACTTCGAACTTGATCATCTTGGCCTTCACCTGGCGGAACTGCCCGTCCTCGCCCGTGTCGAACCCCGGCGGGAGCCAGCCGAGGTACTTCGGTTCGGACAGCCGCGCGATGATCGACGGGTCCACCCAGCCCTCACGCGCCGCGAAACGGAAGAACTCACAGACAGCCGTCACCACCGCGTTCGCCGTCTTCTTCGACCGGAACCGAGGCTCTGCCGGTGTCTTCCCGCGCGGCGGCAAAGGCTCTGACACCAGCCAGCGCAGGAACCGGGCCAAGTCCAGCATTCCCACGCGCCGCCAGTCCAGCCCGCCGCCGTCGCACCACGTCAGGAACAGGGCGACCCGGCCCGCGTACGCACGCTCAGTGTTGCTGGACCGACCGAGAGCCCGGAGGCCCGCTAAGAACGTGCAGCCCTCCGGGTGGAGGCGGAACTGGGAGTCCACCACAACCCACAAGTTCGCATCATCGATAGGCGATAGGGCCCGCTCAGCATGGAAGTGCACGACCACGGACCGTACTGCTGTGCCTTGCAACCCGCAGATAACTCTCTGTCACGCGTCAGAGTGATTCTCGATCTCACGCAACAGGAACAGTTGGGGAACCCGAGATAACCAGCGTTCCGACGGCGTACTCGGCCGTGGTCATCCCGGCGTCCGACCGGCGCCGGCGGCGGGCCAGCCAGCGGGCCCGGCCGGCCGCCCAACGACTCTTCCGCCGCCACACCCCCAGCAACTGCCGGAGCGGGCGCCCGGTGTCGGGCCTGATCGCGATCACTGCGGTCATCGATGTCTCCTGTTCGATCTCTTCTGCGACCCCGGCCGATCCGGAGCCGGCGTTCATTCACATGGACTGGGCGAAACGGCTGGTGAGGCCGACCACCACCGGCACCACCCCGATCAGGACGAAGGCCGGGAGGAAGCAGAGCCCCAGCGGTGCGGTGGCGAGCACCGCGGCCCGGCGGACCCGCGCGTGGGCCGCGCGGACGGCGGCCGTCCGCTGTTCCTGGGCCAGCCCGATCAGCGGACCGGCCGCGGGGGCCCCGCCGAGGCTCGTCCGGACCAGGCAACGCGCCAGCGGGGCCAGCGCGGGATGCTGTTCGCCCAGCCGGGTCCAGCACAGTTCCGGCGGGGCACCCAGGGCCAGTTCGGCCCCGATCGCCGCCAGCCGCGGCCCCAACGGCGCGCCCACGCTCCGGCCCACCGCCGACACCGCCGCCGAGGGCAGCGCCGCCGACCCGAGACATGCTGCCAACAGCTCCGCACCCAGCGGGAGTTGCCTGGTCAGCAACTCGTTCTCCCGGGCCGCCCGACGGTCCGCCGGTGACCGTGCCCGGGCCGACCACCGATGGACGCCCACCGCCGCCAGCACCCCGGCGACCGCCCCGGCACCGCCACCGAGCAACACCGCCACCGCCAGCCCGGCGCCGACCGCCGGCCCTGCGCGCCGCCAGGGCCCAACGCGCGGGCCTCTCGGCCGTGTTCGCTTCCGCACCTCCTCCCGCTCCCGCGCCCAGGCGGACGCCCGCCGCCTGGCCCTGCCCCGCACCGGCGCCACCACGGTCGCCACTGCTGCCACTACGGCGAGCCCGGCCACCGCCGACTCGAAACCCCACATCACCCGACCCCCGCTCCCTCACCGAGCGCCCGCGCCCACATGAGCCCTCGACGCGCACCGCCGCGCTCCCTCGCCCCCCGAGCCTGAGCACCGCCCCCGGGCCCCCGAGGAGGCTCCAGCGCTCCCCGGGCCGCCACCCGGACGATGCGGGCCGTCCAGAGCGCGCCCAGCCCCTCCAGGACCGCGCCCGCCACCAGACAGCCCAGCCCGGCCGACGTGTGCAGCAGGACGTCCAGCGGACGGGCCCCGAGTGCGCCGCCCAGCAGCAGCCCCGCGCCCGGTAGAGCGGCCAGGACGGCGATCGTCGTCCGCGGCCCGGCCAGTTCCCCGGAGATCTCCTCCGCCAGCGCCCGCTCACCGCGCAGCGCCTCCGCCACCCGGTCCAGTGCGGCAGCCAGCCCCGACCCGCTGTCAGAGGCGACTCGCCAGCAGGCCGCGATGGCCGCCGCCCCGCTGCCGCCCGGCAGTTCGGCCAGCAGCTGGAACGCGGCGGGGACGTCCCCGCCGTAGCGGCCCGCCGCCAGCCGGGCCACCGGCTCCTCGCCGAGCCGGCGCAGCCCGTCCGGGTCCGCCGCGAGCCGGGCCGTGACCAGGTGCAGCGCCTGCTCCGGCGTCGAGCCGCCGCGCAACTCACCGGCCAGCGCGGCGCAGAGCTCGACCACGGCCGCGGCCCGTCGCCCGGCCTGTACCGCGATGCGCCGCCGCAGCCGCCACTTTCGCAGTGGCAGGACGGCCAGCACGGCCGCGAGTACCGGCACCGGCGAGGAGACGGCCTGCCCGGCGGCCAACCCCACCGGCAACAGCAGCAGTTCGGGCGCCCGAAGCTCCGGGAGCCGGGCCCTCGCGCACCCCGCCGCCTCCGGACCCGGCCCGCTCACCGGAGGCCCGCTGCCTGCCAGCACCAGCCTGGAGCGCCGCCCGCCCGGCAGCTGCTCCTGCACGGCCCGCCACGCGGCGGCCGCCAGCAGGAACAACACCGCTGTCCAACAGAGCGCCAGTTGACTCCGCATCACACCACCACCGTCCATGTCATCGCCCCTTCCTGCCCCAGGCCCCGAGCAGTGCCAGCGCGGCCACCGCGCATCCGGTCAGCAGTACCGCGAACCCGAGCTCCACCAACCGCAACTCCCGCGCCGCCCCGCCTGCCGACAGTGCTGCCGCGATCACCACCGCGCTCACAACGGCTCCGCCCCGGGCGGCACTCCGAGCGCCACCCCGCGCGCCGCCAGCAAGCCGACGAGCCGTTCCCAGCCCGCCCCGGGCACCAGGCCGCCCGTCGCCGGAAAGGTCACCGCCGCAGTGGTCACGGCCAGCCCGTCGCGGTCCCCGGCCAGCGTGTGGATCTCCGCCACCCGGCGGCGGCCCGAGCCCGGATCCCGGACCAGGTGCACCACCACGTCGAGCGCGGCCCGCAGTTGGCTGTGCAGCGCCGGCCGGTCGAGCCCGGCGAGCGAGCCCAGCGCCTCCAGCCGGACCGGCACGTCCGCCGCCGTGTTGGCGTGGACGGTGCCGCAGCCGCCCTCGTGCCCGGTGTTGAGCGCGGCCAGCAGGTCCGACACCTCGGCCCCGCGGACCTCTCCGATCACCAGCCGGTCCGGCCGCATCCGCAGTGCCTGCCGGACGAGGTCCCGCAGGGTGAACTCGCCCAGGCCCTCCTGGTTGGGCGGTCTGCTCTGCAGCCGGACCACGTGGGGATGAGCCGGTCGAAGCTCGGCGGAGTCCTCGGCGACGACGATCCGCTCGTCCGGCCCGACCAGGCCGAGCAGCGCCGCGAGCAGCGTGGTCTTGCCCGAGCCCGTCCCACCGGAGACCAGCAGCGACAGCCGCGCCCGCACGATTCCGGCCAGCAGGTCGGCGCCCTCCGGCGGCAGCGCCCCGCCCGCCACCAACTCGTCGAGCGTGAACGGCCGGGGCCGACAGACCCGCAGCGAGATGTGGGTGCAGCCGGCCGCGATCGGCGGCAGCACCGCGTGCAACCTGGTGCCGTCCGGCAGTCGGGCGTCCACCCAGGGCCGGGCGTCGTCCAAGCGCCGCCCGGCCGCGGTGGCCAGCCGATGGGCCAGCCGCCGCACCGCCTCGGCGTCGGCGAAACGGACTCCGGTGGCTCGGTGCAGGCCGCCGCCACGGTCGACCCACACCTCGTCCGGACCGTTCACCAGGACGTCGGTGACGTCCGGCGCCGCCAGCAGCCGGTCCAGCGGGCCCGCACCCACCAGTTCGGCGCGCAGCGAGCGCACGGTGTCCAGCACCTCGTCCCCGCCGAGCGGCGGCCGGGTGGCCCGCAGCACGGCCGCGACCGAGCCCGCCGTCGGGGCGGCACCCGACTCGGCCAGCCGCAGCCGCACCGCGTCCACCAGCTCCGCCGTCCGCTCCTCGCGGGCCGTCCGGCCGTACGGGCAGGGCCCGTGCCCGGCCTGCGGCGGCCCGCCGGGCGGCGGCACGCTCCTGAGCGGCCGGTGCTCCCGCGCACCGTCGCCCGGGCCCGGGGCACCGCCCCGAGGGCCTGTTCTGCGAAGACGGACCATCAGTACACACCTCCTCCGACCGCCGGCACCGGCGGCAGTACCTCGTTCAGGAAGGTCGCGCAGAAGCGCGCGAGCGGGCCGCTCTCCCGGATGCCGGGCGGGACGCCCTTCTCGACGTCCTCGGCGAGGCCGGGCTCGGGTTCCAACTCCCCGGCCAGATCGAGCCGCAGCCCGCGGGCGATTCGGTGCGCCGGGAGCCCGCCGGCCCGCACCGGCCGGACCACGGCCCGAACGTCCCCGAGCCGCATCCGGGCCGCCGCCGCGACCCGGTCGGCGGCCGCCACGGCCCGCAGCTCGGCCGGGACCACCAGCAGGGCCAGGTCGGACTGCTCCAGCGCCTGCCCGGCGGCCGCGTCGAGATGGCGCGGCACGTCGACCACCACCAGCCCGCCGCGCCGCCGGGAGGCGGCCAGCACGCTGCGCATGGCCTCCGGCGGCACCGTCAGGGTGTCGCCACGGTCCCAGGACAGGCAGGACAGCGCGGAGAGCCGTTTGAGCGCCGGCAGCGCGCGGGCCAATTCGGCCCCGCTGACCCGCCCGCGCGAACCCGCCAGGTCGGGCCAGCGCAGCCCGCGGGCCGTCTCACCGCCGAGCAGGATGTCCAGGCCCCCGCCCAGCGGATCGCCGTCGATGAGTATGGTCCGCCGGCCCGTGCGCGCGGCCGTGACCGCCAGGGCGCAGGCCAGCGTGGAGGCCCCGGCCCCGCCCCGGCCGCCGAGCACGGCGACGGTGACCGCCGGGGAACCGACGCCCTCGGCGGCGTCGGCGATCCGGTCGAGCAGCCAGGCCTCGGCATCGGGCAGGAACAGCACGTGCTCGGCGCCGAGTTGGACCGCTCTGACCCACACCCCGGGGTCGTCCAGGTCCAGCCCGAGCAGCAGCACCCCGCCGCGCCTGCCCAGTCCGGCGCAGCGCTCCGCCTGGTCGTCCCCGACCAGGATCAGCGGAGCGCCCTCCCACACCTCACGCGTCGGCGGCGCGCCGCGGATCAGTCGAGGCTCGGTGCCCGCCGCCGCGCAGAGCCGCAGCAGGTGCTCGGCCAGGCCCTCGTCCTCGGTGACGACGAGCGGCCCGGCGGCCCCGGGGCCCTCGGTGGTGAGGTGGTCGGCGATCGGCGTCGACATGGTGTTCTCCCCTCTGCGCCGCCGGCCACCAGGGGCGGGGCGCGCTTCGGACGGTTGCGGCGGACGGTCGCCCGGCAGACCTCCGGAGAGGAAGGGGATGAGGCCCTGCCCGGCGACCGCCGCCGACCATCACGGTGGGGGGAGATCCGGATTCCGTCATCCACGTTCCGATTGCCTGTGGATAACTCGCGGGTTGTGGATGAAAACGTTCACCCGGGCGGGGGGCTAATCGGCGAAGAATTGACGAAAGGGGGTCACGGAGATGAACCGGCCACTCACCGCACCCCGGCCGAACACTCTCCCGACACCCCTCCGCAGCCTTCCGCGCACTCCACCGCGACGGTCCGGCGGAGCCGATCGGAACCAGCCGCGCAGGCCGTGTGAGCCATGAGCAAACGGCAACGCAGAGTGACGAAAGGTGATGGGCGGGCCGAGCTGTCGACACCCCCTGTACACCGCCGGCCGGGCGGTCACGGAAGCCGCCTCGAAGGGCTTTCAAGCCCTGAAAATGGCCCCGGACGTGCGACGACCCCCGCCGGGGGGGAGAGCGGGGGTCGTCTATCCACAGCCCGACTCGGGGGGGAGGAGCCGGACCGGGTTAGCACGGTCGCGAACGATCCGTGACTTCCATGGTGTACCCGAGCGGCCAGAAACACAAACCCGCACGCCCGCGAGTACACCGAATGGCGGGGTGTTTTGTGGCTCCCTCTATCCTCGGTTCCCGTGGACACCACCGAGAACGCCGACGACCACGCCGACGAGTCCCAGGGCGGCACCACCGGGCCCGGGGAGCCGGTCGCACCCGCCCGCCCCCGGCCGAGCGGGCTGCGCACGGCCGCCTTCTTCGACCTCGACAAGACCATCATCGCCAAGTCGAGCGCGTTGGCCTTCAGCCGCCCGTTCTACCAGGGCGGCCTGATCAACCGTCGGGCGGTACTGCGCAGCGCGTACGCGCAGTTCGTCTTCCTGGTCGGCGGCGCGGACCACGACCAGATGGAGAAGATGCGCGAGTACCTCTCCGCGCTCACCCGGGGCTGGAACGTCCAGCAGGTCCGCGAGATCGTCGCCGAGACGCTGCACAACCTGATCGATCCGATCATCTACGACGAGGCCGCCTCGCTGATCGAGCAGCACCACGCGGCCGGCCGGGACGTGGTGATCGTCAGCAGCTCCGGCTCCGAGGTGGTCGAGCCGATCGGCGCGCTGCTCGGCGCGGACCACGTGATCGCCACCCGGCTCCACGTCGAGGACGGCTGCTACACCGGCGAGATCGAGTACTACGCCTACGCCGAGAACAAGGCCGCCGCCATCCGGGAGTTGGCCGAGACGGAGGGCTACGACCTGGCCCAGTCGTACGCCTACAGCGACTCGTCCACCGACCTGCCGCTGCTGGAGGCGGTCGGCCACCCCTCGGCCGTCAACCCCGACCGCGCGCTGCGCAAGGAGGCGCAGGCACGGGAGTGGCCGGTGCTGGTCTTCGACCGGCCGGTGGAACTGCGGCGGCGGCTTCCCGAGTTCTCCGCGCCGAGCGGTTCGGTGCTGACCGCGGTGGCGGTCGGGACGGCCCTCGTGACCGCCGGGGTCATCTGGTACCTGGCCCGTCGACGTCGCCCCGCCGTCTGAGGCCTCGGGCCAGCACAACGCCCCCAAAACGGGCAATCGGCACAGACTTCTCGTTTCGGGTTCCCCTTTCGGCCGAAACGCGATACAAATGAAGCACGGCCCGCGAGACCCGGTCAGGACCGAAGAGGTCAAACCGACAACGCAGTTCAGGCCCACGGACCGCGTGTACAGATATCCGAGCACCCACATGCAGCCGACCCGCTGTCGGGCCGCCGGACCAGACGAACGGGCAGGATCCCCGTCTGATCGGCACTTCCGGTGCATGCTTGGTCACCCGGAATCTGCACCAGCGGCGGCACCCAGCAGGATCAGGTGCCGCCGCATCTTCTTGTCCACAGGCACCCCGCTCATTGTCCGCGGGCGCCCTGCTCAGACCATCCCGCGCTGCATCGCCTCGCAGACCGCGGTGCTCTCGCGCACGCCGAGCCGCAGCGCCCGCCCACAGTGCGCGATCCAGGCCGCCATGCCGTCGGGCGTGCCCGCCAGGTAGCCCGCGAGGGCCCGCCGGTAGGCGTCGGTGCCCAGCTCCGCCAGGCCGACCTCGGCCGGGCAGATGGACTTCGGGTCGAGCCCCTCGGCGATCAGCACGATCCGCTGGGCGGCCCGCGCGATCACCCCGTTGTACGCACCGAACGGCCGCAGGGCGAGCAGTTCACCGTGCACCACCGAGGCGACCACCAGGGCCGGCGTCCCCACGCCGTGGCCCTCCGCACGGGCCACCAGCAGCCGGGAGAGCTGGTCCAGCCGGGCCGCGACCTCCTCCGCGCCCGGCGCGGGCGGCAGCACGGGCGTCGGCCCGACCGCGGCGTCGACCTCGACGCTGTCCACCGGCTCGAGCTCCAGCGGGAACAACTCCTCGGCGACCTCCCCCGCCCGTCGCGGCCGACCGGCGGCCGGGTCGGCGTCGCCGACCGCGAGCAGGTGCAGCCGCGCCAGCACCTGCAGCGGCGAGTGCCGCCAGACGCTCAGCAGCTGGCCGGCCTCGGCGGCGATCCGCAGGGCCGCGCCGACCGTCCGGGCCTCGGCGTCCGCGCCGAAGTCGGTGCGGCGCCGGACCTCCTCCAGCGGCCAGTCGGCTCCGGCCACAGCCGCCGACGCGCGGGCGCCGCGCAGCGCGGACTCGGAGGTGACCTCGGCCGCGCGGCGGCGCATCACCCGGTGGCCGTAGAGCCGGTCGACGGCCTTGCGCACCTCGGCGACCGCGTCGGGCACCCCGGGGAGCTGGGCCAGCGGGGCGAGGGGATCTGTTCCAGTGCTCACCTACCCGAGAGTAATGAACAGGCGCCCCCTCCCGGAACAGCAACCCCGCATCACCCGTTAGAGGCAATCCTCATTCCCCTCCCCCGACGAGACCCAAACCCCGGCTAGCATGGCCACTATCGGAGACGATAACGATTTCCAGTTAGGGGCGCTCGGCACGCGCGCCCCCCGAGCACGCGGCCCACCCCCAGGGCCCAGAGCGAGAGCCGGAGCCCCAGATGAAGATCGCGTTCGTCGGCAAGGGCGGCAGCGGGAAGACCACGCTGTCCGCGCTGTTCATCCGCCACCTGGCCGCCATCGGCCGGCCGGCCATCGCCGTCGACGCCGACATCAACCAGCACCTGGGCCCCGCCCTCGGCCTGACGGACGCCCAGGCCGCCGAACTGCCCTCGCTCGGCGCGCACCTGCCGGAGATCAAGGAGTATCTGCGCGGCAGCAACCCGCTGATCCGCTCGGCCGACGAGATGATCAAAACCACGCCGCCCGGCCGTGGTTCGCGCCTGCTGCGGATCGTCGAGGAGAACCCGGTCTACGCCGCCTGCGCCCGCCCGATCGCGCTGGACGAGGGCTCGGTCCGGCTGCTGGCGACCGGCGCGTTCACCGAGGAGGACCTCGGGGTGGCCTGCTACCACTCCAAGGTCGGCGCGGTGGAGCTGCTGCTCAACCACCTGGTGGACGGCCCGGACGAGTACCTGGTCACCGACATGACCGCGGGCTCCGACTCCTTCGCCTCCGGCCTGTTCACCCGCTTCGACCTGACCTTCCTGGTGGCCGAGCCGACCCGCAAGGGCGTCTCCGTCTACCGCCAGTACCGGGACTACGCCCAGGATTTCGGCGTGCAGCTGCGGGTGATCGGCAACAAGGTGCAGGGCCCGGACGACCTGGCCTTCCTGCGCCGCGAGGTCGGCGACGACCTGCTTACCACCTTCGGACAGTCGGACTGGGTGCGCCGCCTGGAGCAGGGCGCCGAGCCGCCGCTGAAGTCGCTGGAGCCGGCCAACCGGGCGGTGCTGGAGCTGTTGCGGGCCGAGGCCGAGGCGGCGTACGGGCGGCGCGACGCGCGCCGGTACACCGAGCAGGCGGCGCTCTTCCACCGGCGCAACGCGGAGAGTTGGGCCAACGCCAAGGTCGGCATCGACCTGGCGACCCAGGTGGACGAGGACTTCGTGCTGAGCGAGCCCGCAGGTGAGTTCGCGGGCGAGTTCGCGACCGCCGGCGGGCAGGCCACCCCGGCGGGGGCCACCGCCTGACCCCACCACGAACTGAACGGGCCGGGGCATCCCCCCCCCCCCGGGGGGGGGGGGGGGGAGCTTGCTGTTCCCATCTCACACTACGGCACACAACAACTGCCCTCTTTTCTTACACC
>NZ_JBHTTU010000001.1:501045-541891 GCF_042794375.1 Kitasatospora sp. NPDC056531
GGCCCAGCGGGGGGGCACACCCCTTTGGGGGGACCACCCCCAAAACCCCAAAGAAAAGCGCGTGCCCCCCCCCCCCCCCCCCACCGGGGGGGGGGCGCCGGCCCGTTCGCCGTCCCGGTCCCACACGGCGCCACCGGCAGATTCCCGTCGGTTCGAACACCACCCGTTGGGGTGAATCAATGGGCTTTCCGCTTCCCACCGGGAAGGACGCCGTGCAAAGCTTTCATTACTCTCGGTTTACCGAGTCTTGATGGTCCGTCCCGACGGCCCTCGGCGAGACATCCCGCACCTCGCCCGGGCCCCTGGCGGGCCTGATGGTCAACGCCGGTCGGTGACACCCTCATTCCCCCGCCGCGCCCACGCCATCCCGCCACACCGTCGCGACCCACGACAGCCGATCCGCCCCGGGCCCCAAACCGGACTCACCACCGGACCTGACTGCGTTCGTTCCCCCGGACAGACGGGAAGACCATGACCCTCGACATCTCCAGCGCACCCATCGCCTCCGACACCACCGACCACGCGCCACCGGGCCCCAACTCCCGGGTCCGCTGGGCCCAGGACCTCTCGGCCTCCCTGGTGGTCTTCCTGATCGCCGTGCCGTTCTCACTCGGCATCGCGCTCGCCACCGGCGCCCCGCTCACCGCAGGGCTCGTCTCGGCGGCCGTGGGCGGCATCGTGGTCGGACTGTTCGGTGGCACCCCGCTCCAGGTCAGCGGCCCATCCGCCGCCTTGACCGTGATCACCGCCGGGCTGGTCGCCCAGTACGGCTGGCAGGCCACCTGCGCCGTGACGGTCGCCGCCGGGCTGCTCCAACTCCTGCTCGGTGTACGCCGGGTGGCCCGGACAGCGCTCGCCGTCTCGCCCGCGATCGTGCACGGCATGCTGGCCGGAGTCGGGCTCACCATCGCCATCGCGCAACTGCACGTCGTCCTCGGCGGCTCCCCGCAGAGCTCCGCGATCGCCAACCTCCTCGCCCTGCCCAGCCAGTTCGCCGGTCCACACCCGCCCGCGCTGCTGGCCGGCACGGTGACCGTGGCAACACTGCTGGGCTGGCCCCGGCTCGGCCGACTCCCGGGCCGAGCCGGCGAGTTCGGCGCCCGCCTGGCCAAGGTGCCCGGCCCGCTGGTCGCCGTGGCCGTCGCCACCGCGCTCGCCCTCGCCCTGGACCTGCGGCTCGCCCACATCCAACTGCCCGCCTGGCAACCGCGCTCGCTCGTGCCCGCGCTGCCGCACGGTTCGCTCACCGAGGTGCTCGCCGCCGTCCTCAACGTCACCGCCGTCGCGAGCGTGGAGTCACTGCTGTCCGCCGTCGCGGTCGACCGGATGTCCCGGCGCACCGGCGACCTCGACCGCGAGCTGCGCGCGCAGGGCCTCGCCAACACGGTCAGCGGCCTGGTCGGCGGACTGCCGATCGCCGGCGGCGCCGTGCGCAGCACCGCCAACGTCCGGGCCGGCGGGCAGACCAAGTGGGCCTCGGTGCTGCACGGCGCCTGGGTGCTGGCCGCCGCGCTCGCCCTGGCCGGTGGACTGCGCCGGATCCCACTGGCGGCCCTGGCCGCGCTGGTGCTGGTGGTCGGGCTGCAGATGGTGAGCTTCGCGCACATCCGCAAGGTGCACCGGCACCGGGAGTTCCCGGTCTACCTGACCACGGTGCTCGGCGTGGTGGGCTTCGGGGTGCTGTGGGGCGTGGGGCTCGGCGCGGGCACCGCCGTGCTGCTCGCGCTCTACCGGCTGACCCGCGCCCATGTGGACGTCGAGCCCGGCCCCGACGGCTCGGTCACCGTCCAGACCCACGGGCCGCTCACCTTCACCGCCGTCCCCCGGTTGAGCCGGGCGCTGGCCTCGATCCCCGCGGACGCCGAGGTCACCGTGGTGCACGACGGCTCCTTCCTGGACCACGCCGCGTACGAGACGCTGCACAACTGGCGGGCCGGACACCAGGCCGCGGGCGGCCGGGTCTCGATGGTGACGCGGCGTCCGGACGACGAGGTGCTCGACCCCGACGGCACGGTCCGCGCGGGCAGTTCGCCGGGCCCGCACCGCTGCCGGGCCTGGACGCCCTGGGTCGGCCACCACTGCATCGAGCAGCAGGAGGACCCGCACGGCCGGCTGCTGGACGGCGTCCGGGTGTTCCAGCAGCACACCGCCCCACTGATCCGGCCCGAGCTCGCCCGGCTGGCCCGGGAGGGGCAGACGCCCTCGCAGCTCTTCCTGACCTGCGCGGACTCCCGGATGGTCACCAGCATGATCACCAACAGCGGCCCGGGCGACCTGTTCACCGTCCGCAACGTGGGCAACCTGGTGCCGGCCCCCTTCGAGCCCGGCGCGGCCGACGACTCGGTGGCCGCCGCGGTGCAGTACGCGGTGGAGGCACTGGAGGTGCGCTCGATCACGGTCTGCGGACACTCGGGCTGCGGCGCGATGAAGGCCCTGCTGGACGGCGTGCACGAGCGCCCCGGGCCGCCCACCCCGCTGGCTCGCTGGCTGCGCAACGGCCGCGGCTCGCTGGACCGGCTCCGGCGGGCCCCGGCCGAGTTCGCCGACCGGCCGGTGGTGGACCTCGCGGAGCAGCTCTGCATCACCAACGTGGTCCAGCAGCTGGATCAGCTGATGGCGAACCCGGCGGTGGAGCGCCGGGTCGAGGAGGGCACCCTGCGGTTGGTCGGGATGTACTTCGACTTCGCCACCGCCCAGGCCTACGTCCTGGACCGGGTTGCCGGGACGTTCAGCCCGGTCGAGGCCCGCACGGAGGAGCGGCCCGACGGGGTTTCGGCCGAACGAGTGAGACAGGACGGCCGGGTTCCGGCCGAGGGCAGCGGGGAAGGTCCCCAGCTGGCCGCCTGAAAGCCGGGTCCGTGTCCCCGCCGGGCGGGCCGGGGCACGGACCCACCTGCCGCTGCGCGTTCTGCCGCCCTGGTGCGGCGGAACGCGCGGTCGGCCGTTCGACGATCAGCCAAAGGTCTACACCAATTATCAGGAGCCTCTTGTCAAGTGCCCCGTTCGCCTGGTGAGCTGTGCGCTGGGACACACGGGACGATCCCCACGCACGGGACCGCCCCAGATCATGACTCGATGAGGAGTGCGCGTTGAGCAACGAGAGCCTGGCCAACCTGCTCAAGGAGGAGCGGCGATTCGCCCCGCCGGCAGAGCTCGCCGCAGCCGCCAACGTCACCGCGGCCGCGTACGCGCAGGCTTCCGAGGACCGTCTGGGCTTCTGGGCCGAGCAGGCCCGCCGCCTGAGCTGGGCCGTCGAACCGACCGAGACCCTCGACTGGTCCAACCCGCCGTTCGCCAAGTGGTTCGCCGACGGCAAGCTCAACGTGGCCTACAACTGCGTCGACCGCCACGTCGAGAACGGCCTGGGCGACCGGGTCGCCATCCACTTCGAGGGCGAGCCCGGCGACAGCCGCTCGATCACCTACGCCCAGCTCAAGGACGAGGTCTCGCAGGCCGCCAACGCGCTGCTGGAGCTCGGCGTCCGCAAGGGCGACCGGGTGGCCGTCTACCTGCCGATGATCGCCGAGGCGGTCGTCGCGATGCTCGCCTGCGCCCGGATCGGCGCCACCCACTCGGTGGTCTTCGGCGGTTTCTCCGCCGACGCCGTGGCCTCCCGGATCCAGGACGCCCAGGCCAAGCTCGTCATCACCGCCGACGGCGGCTACCGACGCGGCAAGCCCTCCGCCCTCAAGCCGGCCATCGACGAGGCGCTCACCAAGGTCGACGGCGTCGACCACGTCCTGGTGATCCGCCGCACCGGGCAGGAGACCGCCTGGACCGAGGGCCGCGACGTCTGGTGGCACGAGATCACCGCTCGCCAGTCCACCGAGCACGCCCCCGAGGCGCACGACGCCGAGCACCCGCTTTTCATCCTCTACACCTCGGGCACCACCGGTAAGCCCAAGGGCATCCTGCACACCTCGGGCGGCTACCTCACCCAGGCCAGCTACACCCACCACGCGGTCTTCGACCTCAAGCCGGAGACCGACGTCTACTGGTGTACCGCCGACATCGGCTGGGTCACCGGCCACTCGTACATCGTCTACGGCCCGCTCTCCAACGGCGCCACCCAGGTCATCTACGAGGGCACCCCGGACACCCCGCACCAGGGCCGGTTCTGGGAGATCGTCCAGAAGTACGGCGTGACGATCCTCTACACCGCGCCGACGGCGATCCGTACCTTCATGAAGTGGGGCGACGACATCCCCGCGAAGTTCGACCTGTCCTCGCTGCGGGTGCTGGGCAGCGTCGGCGAGCCGATCAACCCCGAGGCCTGGATCTGGTACCGGGAGCACATCGGCGGCGGCAAGTGCCCGATCGTGGACACCTGGTGGCAGACCGAGACCGGCGCCATGATGATCAGCCCGCTGCCGGGCGTCACCGAGACCAAGCCGGGCTCGGCCCAGCGCGCCCTGCCGGGCATCGCGGCCACCGTGGTCGACGACGAGGCCAACGAGGTCCCGAACGGCTCCGGCGGCTACCTGGTGCTCACCGAGCCGTGGCCGTCCATGCTCCGCACCATCTGGGGCGACGACCAGCGCTACATCGACACCTACTGGTCCCGCTTCGAGGGCCGCTACTTCGCCGGTGACGGCGCCAAGAAGGACGAGGACGGCGACATCTGGCTGCTCGGCCGGGTGGACGACGTCATGCTGGTCTCGGGCCACAACATCTCCACCACCGAGGTCGAGTCGGCCCTGGTCGGGCACTCCTCGGTGGCCGAGTCCGCCGTGGTCGGCGCGACCGACGCCACCACCGGCCAGGCCATCGTCGCCTTCGTGATCCTGCGCGGCGGCGTCACCGAGACCCCGGAGCTGGTCGAGGAGCTGCGGGCACACGTCGGCCGCACGCTCGGCCCGATCGCCAAGCCGAAGCAGATCAAGGTGGTCGGTGAACTGCCGAAGACCCGCTCCGGCAAGATCATGCGCCGTCTGCTGCGCGACATCGCCGAGGGCCGCGAGGTCGGTGACACCACCACCCTCGCCGACAGCACGGTGATGAGCCAGATCCAGGCCCAGCTGCCGCCGTCGGGCGGCAACAGCTGAACCTCCTGAGCGCCGGCTGAACACGCCGACGCGGTGACCGGGGCCCCGGGCGGACACCACCGCCCGGGGCCCCGTCGTCGCCCGGTTCGGGCATTCAGGTGTCGGGCGGTTGCTCCTCAGGAGTGCAGAACCAGCCCCCAGGGCTTAAGTCCTTGAACAGGACAATCCGGGAGTCACTCGCGCGTCCCGTTAGACTGTTAAGGACGCATCAAGATCCTTGAGCAGGAATCCGGGCGTCACAGGGCGCGCCGGGAAGTCTGGTCGGCAACTGCACCACCCGTGCATCCGTTGCCGCTCCCAGCCCCTCAGGAGGTCCCGCGTGACCGACCAGCCGCCCGTCCACGAGCCGACGACCCGCCGCCGGCAGCTATTCGGCCGGCTGTCACTGCCCGAACGCACCTTCATCACCGACGCCCTGCGCACCGAGACGGTCGGCGGCATGCTGCTGCTGGCCGCCGCCGTGGTCGCGCTGATCTGGGCCAACGTCTGGCCGCACGCGTACGAGAGCATGCTCGACCACACCGTCGGCCCGTCCGCTCCGCTCCACCTCGACCTCACCCTGGCCGACTGGGCCAAGGACGGCCTGCTGACGATCTTCTTCTTCGTGGCCGGCATCGAGCTCAAGCGGGAGTTCGTCGCGGGCGAGCTGCGCACCCCGAGCGCCGCGCTGCTGCCGGTGATCGCCGCCGTCTGCGGCGTCGCCGTGCCCGCGATCCTGTTCTCCCTGGTCAACTCCGGCAGCGGCGGCCACCCCGGCGGCTGGGCCATTCCCACCGCCACCGACATCGCCTTCGCACTCGGCGTGCTGGCCGTGGTGGGTAGTCACCTCCCGTCGGCGCTGCGCGCCTTCCTGCTCACCCTGGCCGTGGTCGACGACCTGATCGCGATCCTGATCATCGCGATCTTCTACAGCTCCGGGATCAAGTTCTGGGCGCTCGGCCTGGCCTTCGCCGGCCTGGTGCTGTTCTGGTTCCTGCACCGGCGCGGGGTGAAGGGCTGGTACCTGTTCGTACCGCTGGCCGTGGTGGTCTGGGCGCTGATGCACGAGAGCGGCATCCACGCCACGGTGGCGGGCGTCGCGATGGGCCTGATGCTGCGCTGCCACCGGGAGGGCGACGAGCAGCACTCCCCCGGCGAGCACATCGAGCACCTGGTCCGCCCGATCTCCGCCGGGCTGGCCGTCCCACTGTTCGCCCTGTTCGCGGCCGGGGTGTCGATCTCCGGCCCGACGCTGCGCGAGGTGTTCACCCAGGCCACCCCGCTCGGCATCGTCATCGGCCTGCTCGTCGGCAAGACGGTGGGCATATTCGGCGGCACCTGGCTGGCCGCCCGGTTCACCCGGGCCGAGCTGAACCCGCAGCTCAAGTGGGCCGACCTGTTCGCCGTCTCGGTGCTCGCCGGCATCGGCTTCACCGTCTCGCTGCTGATCAGCGAGCTGGCCTTCCGGAACGACCTCGAGCTGGCCGACCGGTCCAAGACGGCCGTCCTGGTCGGCTCGCTGCTCTGCGCGCTGGTCGCCACCGTGCTGCTCAAGCTGCGCAACCGGCACTACCGCGCGCTGTGCGACGAGGAGGACCGGGACTCGGACGGCGACGACGTCCCGGACGTCTACCAAGAGGACGACCCGGCCTGGCGGGCGCGGGTCTCCGAGACCGCCCGCCACCTGCCCGGCGAGAGCCCCGAAACGGGCCGCTGAGTCCCCGACGGGCTTCCCGCAGGCCTGCGGGAAGCCCGTCCCCGAGGGCTCGGAACGCCTTGCGCAAGAAGGGACACGTCCCCCCGGCGGGGCCCCGGAGTGGTGTCCGACTGACCGGTAGGGGCATGATTCTGAGCGTCGACAACCCACTGACGCCTCCGGGACCCCCACCGGCACCGGAACCGCACCCGCGACGGCGTCACGCCGCAACAGCCGCAGAGGAGAACCGCTGATGCCCGCAGGAGCCGCAGACCCGTCCAGCAACGGCCGGGCGCCCTACGAGGGCGAGCGTTCGGTGGGGCAGCTGTTCGCGGCGGCCACCGCCGACCTCACCGCGCTGGTTCACGACGAGATCGCGCTCGCCAAGTCCGAGATCAAAGCGGACGTCAAGCGCGGCGTCTCCGGTGGCGTCTTCTTCGCCGTCGCCGGGGTGCTCGCCCTGGCCGCCATCCCGATGGTGAGCATCGCGATCGCCTTCTTCTTCCATTGGCTGGGCGTGCCGCTGGGCTTGTCGTTCGTTCTCTCGGCAGCCGTCCACTTCATCCTCGCGGTGCTGGTCGGGTTGCTGGCCTGGCGTTTCATCAAGAAGGTCCAGAAGCCCGAGCGCACCATCGAGGGCGTCCAGAAGACCGCCGAGGTGTTGAAGAACGTCCGGCCGCGCCCGGCCACCCAGGAGGAGATCGACCGGGGCCTGGGCCGCATCCCGTAACGGACCCGACTCCGCAGGACCCCGCCGGGCACGCACTCGGACCCGCCGACGGCGAGTGCCGGGCACGTGTCCGGCGCACGGATGTGACACGCTCTCGGTATGCCGCTTGACCAGAAGCCCGCGCCCGCGCAGCCGTCCGCCGATTCCGGCCCCGAGCCGGCCCCGGAACAGGATCCCGGACAGGAGACCGGACCGCAGACCGGACAGGAGCCCGGACAGGAGCCCGCCGAGGCCTGGAGCATCCGGCAGTCCGGCCCGTGGACGCACCGCGACCTCGCGGCCAACGGCGCCCGCTTCCACATCGCCGAGCTGGGCTCCGGCCCGCTGGTGCTGCTGGTGCACGGCTGGCCCGAGTACTGGTGGGCCTGGCGCCACCAGCTGACCGCGCTCGCCGAGGCCGGCTACCGCGCGGTGGCGCTCGACCTGCGCGGCATCGGCGGCAGCGACCGCACCCCGCGCGGCTACGACCCGGGCAACCTCGCCCTGGACATCACCGGTGTGATCCGCTCGCTCGGCGAGCGCCGGGCGCACCTGGTCGGGCACGCCTCCGGCGGCACCCTGGCCTGGGTGGCGGCGGTGATGCGCCCGTCGGTGATCCAGAGCCTCACCGTGGTCTCCGCCGCGCATCCCCGGGACCTGCGCCGGGCACTGCTGACCGACCGCAAGCAGATGGCCGCCTTCGAGCACGTGCTGGGCTTCCAGCGGCCGTGGATACCGGAACGCCGTCTGGTGGCCGACGACGCCGCGCTGGTCGGCCGCTACCTGGACGAGTGGACCGGGCCGACCAAGCTTGACGGGTCGGCGGTGCACGCGTACCGGCAGGCGATCCAGATCCCCAGCACCGCACACTGCTCGATCGAGCCGTACCGCTGGCTGCTGCGCTCGATGGCCCGCCCGGACGGCATCCAGTTCGCCCGGCGGATGAAGAAGCCCATCACCGCGCCGACGCTGCACGTCCAGGGCGCCGCGGATCCGGTGCTGCTGTCGCACACCGCGCTCGGCGGCGGCGAGTACGTGGCGGCGCCGTACCGTTGGCGGCTGATGCCGGGGGTCGGGCACTTCCCGCACGAGGAGGCGCCGGAGGAGTTCACGGCCGAGCTGCTGGACTGGGTGGGCCGCCACAAGGATTGAACGCCCGGGTGACCGCCCCGGGGCCGCCCCGGGATCGGTTAAGGGATCGACCGGGTCACCGAGGAAGGGATCTTCGACACAACTCCCTTGCCATAAAACTCATATGACAATCGCATAGGCCAATTTCGACAGACCCGGGCGGTTACCCCCACCGGCCCAGGGGCATCAATTCCGGTATGACCTGGATGCCCGATCGCGGTGCCGCCCCGCGCGGCCGACGCCACAACAGCCCTCAGCGTTCCGCGCCCCGCCCGGACTGGGCGGAGGACCTCGGCTTCGAGGGCCTCGACGGCCGCCAACGCGGGGCGCAGCGGCAGCTCGGCATCCCGCGCATCCTCGGCCGGCGCGCCCGGTGGGTGGGCGCACGACTGCGGCGCGAGACCTGAGGCCTCGCGCCGCTTCGGCAGACTGGTCAACAGTCGGTCAGTTCACCATGGTCGGGGACAGCGCGGTGAACCAGAGCAGGACGAAGGTCGCCACCGACATGATCGGCACCAGCACCTTGGTCTCGACGTTGTTGCCACTGCGCTTGATCAGCACGATCTCGTAGCGCTCCTTGTGCGGCCACAGCAGCGGCGCACCCTTCTTGGTCAGGCAGTCGCCGAGCAGGTGCGCCAGCGTGCCCAGCGCGACCGCGTACGGCAGCCAGCCGGGCGAGTTGGGCATCCAGGTGTTCATCCCGAAGGTGCCGAGCGCAGACAGGCCGATGACGGTGATCCACGCCTCCGGGCCGTTGCTCGGCGGGCAGAGCCGCAGGGCCTTGATCGCGAGCGCCAGCAGGAAGAACGTCAGCCCGAGGGTGAAGTAGCGGCCCAGGTAGGTGACGCCGGCCCAGGTGCCGCCGCCCATCAGCGCGACGAACAGCAACGAGTGGGTGGCGTGCCGGTGGCCGCCGGAGGCCCAGGCCACGAAGCGGCAGAGCGCCTTGGAGACCGGGCCGAGGAAGTTGGCGATCGAGCCGTCGTGGTGGTCGAGGTCCGGCAGGAGGGCCGCCCCAGCGCACAGCACCGTGCCCATCAGTATGTCCGCCGGCTCCAGCTTGGTGTGCAGCAGCAGCGGGGGCAGGAACGGAGCGGACGCCGCGTACAGCATCGCCCCGCTCACCGCGTGCGAATGACCCATCATCGGACTACCACGACCTCCCGTTGAGCTCACTCCGGGGACGGCGCCCGGTTGAGCCGAACGGGTGAGCGCGGCCGAGGCTACCAGGGCGGACTGACGGTGCGACGGATCCCGCACCGACGCCGCGCCGGCGCCGCACCGGTCGAACGACCGGCATCGGCGAACCAGGACAACCGGGCGCCGCACCCGGCCGAACGACCGGCGTCAGAGCGCGCAGCCCTGGGTGTCCACCCGGGTGTTCGCGGTGCTGCCCGCCTGCGCGTCCTCGCGCACCTCGGCCGAGGTCAGCACGTATCCGGTGTCCCCGCTGTCCAGGGACTTGGCGAACACCACGCCGTACACCTGGCCGTCCGGGGTGAGCAGCGGGCCGCCGCTGTTGCCCTGGCGGACCAGCGAGCGCACGGAGTACACGTCGCGCACCACCTGGCCGCGGTGGTAGATGTCCGGGCCGTTGGCCTGGATCCGGCCGCGGATGCGGGCGGGCTGGACGTTGAAGGCGCCGTTCTCGGGGAAGCCCGCGACGATCGCGCTGTCGTTGGTCTTGGCCTCGCCCGCGAAGGTCAGCGGGGGCGCGTTCAGCTTGGGCACGTCCAGGACGGCGATGTCGCGCTGCCAGTCGTAGCGGACCACCGTCGCGTCGTACAGCTGGCCGACGCCGCCGATCTGCACGGTCGGCTCGTCGACGCCGCCGACCACGTGGGCGTTGGTCATCACCCGGTGCGGGGCGAAGACGAAGCCGCTGCCCTCCAGGGTCTTGCCGCAGGAGGTCGCGGTGCCGACCACCTTGACCAGGCTCTGCCGGGCCTTGGCCACCGCCGCGCTGCCGGCCAGCGCCGGGTCCGGGGTGTCGACCTGGGTGATCGGCTCGTGCTCGAAGGGGTTGAACACCTGTGGGAAGCCGTTGCGGGCGAGCACCTTGGAGAAGTCCGAGAACCAGTTCGGCGCGTCACCGGGCAGCGCGCTCTGGACGCCGCTGAGGATCGTCGAGGAGCGGACCTGCTTGGAGACCGTCGGCAGGGACGTTCCGGCCAGCGCGGAGCCGATCAGCCAGGCCACCAGCAGCATCGAGATCACGTTGACCACCGCGCCGCCGGACGCGTCCAGCACCCGGGCCGGGCGACGGTCGATGTGCCCGCGCAGCTTCCAGCCGAAGTGCGCGGTGATCGCCTGGCCGATCGCGGCGAAGGTGATCACCACCACGACGGCCACCACCGAGGCCGTGGTGCCGGGGCTGAGGTGGTCGAGCAGCAGCGGCAGCAGCTGGACGGCCAGCAGACCGCCGCCGAGGAAGCCGACGAGCGACAGGACGCCCACCACGAAGCCCTGCCGGTAGCCCGAAACGGCGAATCCGACGGCGGCGAGGATCAGCAGCACATCCAGGACGTTCACTCCGACACCCTCCCACGCTTCGCGGACCCGCCGCGCCGACGGCCCGTCACGAGGTACCGGCGTCGCCGCCCGGCAGGGCGCGGGAGTGCTCGAGGTCACCCTGGACCAGCGCGAGCGCTTCGTCCGAGAGGTCGACGATCCGGGACGGGTCCCAAGGCAGCTCCAGGCCGCTGTGGTGCAGCACCCGGTCGATCACCCCGGCGGTGAAGCCCCAGACCAGCCGCCCGGCGACCGCGAAGGCCGGCCCGACGTGCCCGGACGGGTGCCGCAGCCGGACCCGGTTCGCCGGGTCGGCGAGGTCGGCGATCGTCACCCGGAACACCGCGCCGGTCTCGCCCCGGTCCACCGGGCGCACCGGCGACTCCTCGCGCCACCAGCCCAGCACCGGGGTCACCACGAAGCGGCTCACCGGGATGTACAGCCGGGGCAGCTCCGCGAAGACCTGCACCCCGGCCGGGTCCAGGCCGGTCTCCTCCCAGGCCTCGCGCAGCGCCGCCGCGATCGGGCCGGGGCCGTCCGGGTCGCCGTCCTCCGGGTCCAGCGCGCCGCCCGGGAAGGACGGCTGGCCGGCGTGCGAGCGCAGCGAACGGGCCCGCTCGATCAGCAGCACGTCCGGACCGTCCGGGCCCTCGCCGAACAGCATCAGCACCGCGGCCGCCCGGCCGCCCTCGCGCGGCGGCAGGAAGCGGCTCAGCTGCTCGGGCAGCACCCGCTCGGCCGCGTCCCGGACCGGCTGCAGCCAGGTCGGCAGGCCGTCCCGCTCGATGGCGCCCGCCGTCATGCGCCCACCGCCAGGTCCGCGACCTGCCCCTGGTGGGCGGCGGCGTCGGCCCGGGCGGCCGCCTCGCCGGGGAAGTCCGACGGCGGCTTCAGCCGTTGGCCGGGCTGGCCGCCCATCTCGTACTTGAGCAGCTTGCGGGCCTTCTCCGGGTCGGTCTCACCCTCCCCGTACGCGGGGCAGAGCGGCGCGATCGGGCAGGCCCCGCAGGCGGGCTTCTGGGAATGACAGATCCGGCGGCCGTGGAAGACCACCCGGTGCGAGAGCATCGTCCACTCCGACTTCGGGAAGATCTCGGCGACGGCCAGCTCGACCTTCACCGGGTCCTCCTCGGTGGTCCAGCCGAACCGCCGGGCCAACCGCCCGAAGTGGGTGTCCACGGTGATGCCGGGGACTCCGAAGGCGTTGCCGAGGACGACGTTGGCGGTCTTGCGGCCGACGCCGGGCAGGGTCACCAGGTCGTCCAGCCGGCCCGGGACCTCGCCGCCGAACTCGTCGCGCAGCGCGATCGAGAGGCCGATCAGCGACTTCGCCTTGTTCCGGAAGAAGCCGGTCGGGCGGATGATCTCCTCCAGTTCCTCCGGGTTCGCCGCCGCCATGTCCTCGGGCGTCGGGTACCTGGCGAACAGCGCCGGGGTGGTCTGGTTCACCCGCAGGTCGGTGGTCTGCGCCGACAGCACGGTGGCCACCAGCAGTTGGAACGGGTTCTCGAAGTCCAGCTCCGGATGCGCGTACGGGTACAGCTCCGCCAGCTCGCGGTTGATCCGCCGGGCCCGCCGCACCATCGCCAGCTGCGACTCCGGCTTCCTCGGCTTCACGGCGGGCTTCGAAGCCGGTTTCACGGCCGACTTCGAGGCCGGTTCTACGGCCTGCTTCACGGCTGCCCTCTTGGCGGTCGGCTTCTGAGCCGCCGCCTTGGTGGGGGCCTTGGTCGCGGTCTTCCGGGCCTTGCTCTCTGCCATGCACGAAGGCTACGCCGAGCGGTGCACCGCTCGGGGCCGATCAAGCAACGGGAACCGCCCCGCCGGGGCCGCCACCGTCCGGTGACAGCGGTCGGCCGGGGCGGAGAACGGATGGTAGGCGTCCTGTCAGCCGAGGACACGACCGTCGTGCGGCCGGGCCGGTCGTCCCGGGCCGACGCTTCCCGGGGTGGTCACCGGAGGGTGCGGCCGATGGTGCCCTCAAGGGTGTTGAGCAGCCCGGCCAGCGCCTCGGCGAGCCGGTCCTGCTCGTCGGGGGTGAGGCCGGAAAGCAGAGCGCGGTCGTACGCGACGAGTTCCTGGATCAGGCCGTCGACCAGCTCCCGCCCGGCGTCGGTGAGCGAGAGGTGGGCGACCCGGCGGTCGCGGTCGTCGGGGCGGCGGCTGACCAGAGCGCGTTCCTCCAGCAACCGCAGGCGCTTGGTCACGGCGGCGCCGGAGGCGAAGCTCTCGCGGGCCAGCTGGGTGGGGGTCAGCTCGCGGTCGACCCGGCGCAGGGCGCCGAGGATGTCGAACTCGGCGCGGCTGAGGCCGGCCCGGGTGAGCGGGTCGGGGGTCTGCTGGAGCAGCGCGGCGCAGCGGTTGATCCGGCCGAGAACGGCGATCGGGCCGGTGTCCAGGCCCGGGTAGGCGCGCTCCCACTGGCGCAGCACACCTGCGACGACGTCCTCCACGTGCGCTGCTCCCGTTCCGCGACCGACCCGTTCGTTCGATCCTAGACGGCGCGCACTCCGGTGCCCCGGCGCTCCAGCAGGGCAGCCAGCAGGTGGTGGGCGTGCCGCTCGGCGTCGGCGGCGCGCTGGTGCGGGAGGGCCGGTCGGCACCACTCGCCGGTCGCGGTGTCGGCGGCCTCGCGCAGTTCCAGCAGGGCGGTGGCCAGACCGGTCCGGGCGGCCGCGGCCTCGGGGCCGGCCGCCGCGACGGCGGACCGGGCCTCGCGGGTGGCGGTCTCGGCCCCGGCCAGGGCACGGGAGAGCCGGGCTGCGGTACGACGGTTGGTGACCAGCAGGCAGGCGGCGAGCCCGGTGAGCGCGCCGACGCAGGTGTCCAGCCAGCGGTCCGCGACCAGGGTCCGGGCGGGTTGCAGGCCGGCGAACTCCGTCATCAGCAGTGCCATCGGGGTGACGAAGACGGTGGCCAGCCAGTAGCTGCGGGCGATCGTGGCCTCCGCGCCGAACTGGCAGAGCAGCCCGAGCACGATCAGTGCCACCGGGCCGGAGTGGGCGAGCGGCAGCGCGGCGGTGAACAGCGCCAGGCCGAGCAGATTGCCGAGCACCCGCTGCAGCGCGCGCTGCCAGGAGAGCGTGCTGTTCGCCTGGAACACCGAGGCCGCGGTGACCACCGCCCAGTACGGGCGGCCGACGCCGAGCGCCAGCGAGAGCCAGCCGGCGGCGGCGCAGCCGACCGCGACCCGCAGGCCGATCGGCAGCAGCACCGAGCCGGGCCGCAGCGCGGCGCGCGATGAGGGCCGGGGGCCGGGCCGGCGGGCGCGCAGGTCGGCGGCCTCCGCCTCGGTGAGGTCCAGCAGCGGCAGGGTGCGGCCGCGCCGCAGGTCGCGGGCCCAGGCGGCGTACCGCTCGGCAGCCGCCGGATCGGCGGGTGCGGCGAGGGCCGCCTCGGCGTGGACGAGCAGCCGCTCGGGCGCGTCCCCGAGGGCGCGCCGCCGGGCCGGGGAGGAGAGCGCGAGGCTGTGCCGGGCCGCGTCGACCGCGCCGACCAGGGCGGTACGGGCGGCGGCGGTGAGGGCGGCGGCGGTGAGGGCGGCGCCGGGCGCGGTGCGCAGCAGCCGGGCGGCGGCTTCCAGCGCGCGGGCGGTGGCGATCCGCTCCGGGCCGTACGGGCGCAGCGGCGCGGGGGCCATGCAGACCAGCCAGGCCAGTGCGGCGCCGAGCACGGTGAGTGCCAGGTGCGGCGCGAGGTCGGGCAGCCGCTGGGGGACGAAGGCGCAGCTGGCGGTGGTGAAGGTGATGATCAGGCTGCCGGGCGGGCCGATCCGGGCGGCGTCGCAGAGCAGCTTGTGCAGCGCGGCGAGTGCGGCCGCCACCACGACCAGCACGACGGCGTCGCGGGTGAGCGCGGCGGCGGTGAGGGCGGCGCCGGTGCTGAGGACCGTACCGAGCAGCACGGCGGCCAGCGTCCGGGCCCGGGCGCGGTAGGGCAGGCCGTGCCCGTACAGCGCGCCGAGGCCGCCGGCCGAGGTGTAGAGCGCGAGGTCGAGCCAGCCGAGGGCGAACAGGGTGAGGTTGAGGGTGCCGAGGGTCGCCACGGCGCTGAGCGCGGGCTTGTGCCAACCGTCTCCGGGTGGACCGACCCGGAGTGCCTGCCGGAACTGGGAGGTTGTGGCCATACCAAAAAGGTTAGCAGGTAATTTATCCATGAAATAGATGCCTGCGGGGAGGCCCTCGCACCCCCGGATCGAAACTGGGCGAAAAATTTCCCGCCAAGAGCGATGAGTTCTGCGGCGAGCCCCGGTCTACCTCCATGACCGACTCGCTCGACAGAAGGAACACCCCATGAACACCGTGGTCTCCACCGACGGCACCACCATCGCCTGCACCGTCACCGGCTCCGGCCCGGCCGTCGTCCTGGTGGACGGGGCGATCGGCCACCGCGGGTTCGACCCGGGCGTCGCGGTCGCCGAGCAGCTCTCGGCCCACCACACCGTGTGGGCCTACGACCGGCGCGGCCGCGGCGGCAGCGGGGACACCGCGCCGTTCGCCGTGGAGCGCGAGATCGAGGACCTGGCGGCGGTCATCGCGGCCGCCGGAGGCTCGGCCCGCGTCTTCGGCATCTCCTCGGGCGCCGCGCTCGCGCTGCGGGCCGCCGCCGCGGGCGTCGGCATGACCCGACTCGCCGTCTACGAGCCGCCCTTCAGCACCGAGGAGGGGCAGAGCGAGCGCTTCGTCGGGTACGTCACCGAGCTGGAGGCGGCGCTCGCCGAGGGGCGGCGCGGGGACGCCGTCGCGGCCTTCATGACCTTCGTCGGGATGCCCGGGGAGATGGTGGACGGGATGCGCTCCGCCCCGGTCTGGCCGGTGTTCGAGGCGGTCGCGCCGACCCTGGCGTACGACGCGGCGGCGCTCGGCGCGCGGACCGGCGCGACCGTCCCGGTCGGCCTCCTGGCCGGGATCACCGTGCCGACCCTGGTCCTGGACGGCGGCGCCAGCCCGGAACTACTGCAGGCGCCCTCCCGCGCGGTGGCGGCGGCCGTGCCGGGCGCCGAGTACCGGACGCTGGCCGACCAGACCCACGAGGTGGCGGCCGAGGCGCTGCTGCCGGAGCTGCTGAAGTTCTACGCCTGAGGCCCGGAGCCGGGCGGCCCGGGAGTCGGGGAACCGAAGAGCCCGGGAGTCCGTGAACCCCCGTTCACATCCGCGTTCTAGTCTTCTCGCGATCTGATCATCTGCGAGTGAGGGAGCAACGAGGAAGCATGGAACAGGACTTCACGGACTTCCAGGACATCCCCACCACCACCCTGGCCGACGTCCTCGGCCGCGCCCAGGTCATGGACATCGGCCTGCGCCCGCTGTGGGCGGGCATGCCCCGGGTGGCCGGACCGGCCTTCACTGTGCAGTGCCCGCCCGGCGACAACCTGATGCTGCACGCGGCGATCTACCGGGCCGAGCCCGGCTCGGTGATCGTGGTGGAGTCCGGCGACCTGGACTACGCGCTGGCCGGCGGCAACGTCTGCGCCGTGGCACAGCGCCGTGGCGTCGCCGCCTTCGTGGCCGACGGCCTGATCCGGGACCTCGGCGAGGTGCGGGAGCTGGGCTTCCCGGTGATCGCCCGGGGCGTCATCCCGATCCCCGGGTCGAAGAAGCAGCTGGGCACCCACGGCGCCCCGGTGCGCTGCGGCGGGGTGCTGGTGGCGCCGGGCGACATCGTGGTGGCCGACGAGGAGGGCGTCGTGGTGGTGCCCGCCGCCGACCGGGCGAAGGCCCTGGACGCGGCCCGGGCCAAGCTGGCCAAGGAGGCTGCCGAGACCCTGGACGACTGGGAGGCCGCCCACCGCGCGCGGATCGACCGGAGCCTCGCCGAACTGGGCTTCACCGGCTGATCCTGCGGCCGGTACGGACCCACCGGGCACCGGCCCGGTCAGCCCGGCCCCACCGCGCCGACCCGCTCAGTACAGCCCGTTCAGCTCCCCGAAGCCGAGCACGCCGTCGAGCTCCGTCAGCGTCCCGGCACCGAGCAGCTCGACGGCGGCGCGGCGGGCCGCCGTGTACGCGAGCTGGGCGAGGCCGGTGCCGACGCTGATTCGCCGCACCCCCGTGGCGGCGAGTTCGGCGACGGTCGGCCCGCCCGCGACGGCCATCGCGTTCACCGGCAGCGGGGTGCGCTTGCACAGCTCGGCGAGGGCGTCGAGGTCCAGCAGCCCGGGGACGAACAGGCCGTCCGCGCCCGCCTCGGCGTAGGCCTCGGCCCGGACCAGCACGTCGTCCAGCCCGCCCAGACCGAACAGGAACACGTCGGTGCGGGCGTTGACCAGCAGCTCGGGCACTCCGGCGGCGGCCGCCGCCGTGCGGGCGGCGCGCAGCCGTTCGGCCTGCTCGGCCACCGGGAACAGCGGCCCGCCGACGGCCGTCGAGTCCTCCAGGTTGACCCCGGCCGCGCCCACGGCGACCAGCCCGGTCACGGTGGCGGCCACATCGGCGGGCAGCGGCCCGTACCCGCCCTCGGCGTCGACGGTGACCGGCAGGTCCACCGCCGCGACGACCCGACGGGCCGCCTCGACCGCCGCCGCCCGGTCCATCCGCTGGCCGTCGCCGTGCCCGAGCGACCAGGAGACGCCGCCGCTGGTGGTGGCGATCGCCTGGGCGCCGGCCGAGGCGATCACCGCCGCACTGCCGGCGTCCCAGGCGTTGGGCAGGACGAGCACGCCCTCCTCGACGAGCCCGCGCAGTCGCAGCGCCCGCTCGCGGGCCTCGGCGGTGGTGGACGTGCGCCCGGTGGTGCTGGACATGGATGTACCGGCTTTCGTACGGATCGGTGGGGACGCAGGCATCCTGCGCCCGGAGCCGGGCGGGCCACCAGTGTTTAAGCTGGAGCCGAATCTTCCGAAGGGGGCCGCGGATGCGGACGGAACTCCACTTCTCCGCACAGGACTTGTCGCTGACCCGGTTCGCCGTCAGCCCGATGCAGGAGGTGGTGACCAGCCTGCGCGCCCTCGCGCACTCCCCCGCCCCCGCGCTGCACCGCCGCTGGGCCGGGCAGGTGCGCGAGCGGCTCGCCGACGCCGGGCTGGACCGCGGCCGACTGGCCGCGACGGTCCCGCCCGACGGCCACCTGCCCGACTTCCTCAACCCCGCCCCGGCGGGCTTCTCCCCCACGCTCGCCGAGGAACTGGCCGTGGTCACCGCGACCGGTGCCGGACAGGTCCGGGCCGACCTCGACATCCTGGCCGCCGAGGCGGGCGGCCGGCTGCCGGCCGCCCTGGAGTCGCTGTACCGCGACCCGGCGGCCCAGCTGCCCCGGCTGGCCGCCGAGATCGAGGCGTACTGGGAGCTGGCGCTCGCCCCGTACTGGGCCCGGATCCGCGCGCTGCTGGCGGCGGACGTCTTCCACCGCTCCCGGCAGGCCGCCGAGCACGGCACCGCCCGGATGCTGGACGAGCTGGACGGGACGGTCCGCTGGGACGGCACCGCGCTGCGGCTGGAACGCCGGCACTGCGCGGTCACCCGGCTGAACGCGGGGGCCGGACTGCTGCTCCTGCCCTCGGCCTTCGCCTGGCCCCGGGTGCTCACCCGGGTGCTGCCGCCGGACCCGCCTCAGCTGATCTACCCGGCGCGCGGCACGGCGACCCTGTGGGAGGACCGCCCGGGCACCGCCGCGCGCACCGACGCGCTGGCCGCCGTGCTCGGCCGCTCCCGGGCCCGGCTGCTGGCCGAGCTGGACTCCCCCGCCTCGACCACCGAGCTGGCCCGCCTCACCGGGCTGTCCCCGGCCGCCGTCTCCCAGCACCTCACCGCCCTGCGTACGGCCGGCCTGACCAGCGCGCACCGGGCCGGGCACACCATCCTCTCCGCCCGTACGGCGGTGGGCGACTCCCTGTTCGATCCGAACGGACAGGAGTTCGACACGCCGACCGCCGCCGGACGCTCCGCCCGATGACCCGCCGGTACGAATGGCCCCGCACCGCACCCCCGGACACACCCCCTCCTCATATGATCGGAGCGACATGCGCCATGCTTGGTGATGCAGAACACTGAACGGAACTTGCGCCGGACGGCCCACTCGCCGCACGGCCGAGAAGGAGGAAGCACGTGGACGACGTTCTGCGGCGCGCCGCACTCTTCGCGGCACTCGACGACGAACAGGCCGGCGAGCTGCGCGCTTCCATGACCGAGGTCACCCTCGCCCGTGGGGAGTCGCTGTTCCACGAGGGCGACCCGGGCGACCGGCTGTACGTCGTCGCCGAGGGCAAGATCAAGCTGCACCGCGCCTCGCCGGACGGCCGCGAGAACATGCTCGCCGTGCTCGGTCCCAGCGAGATGATCGGCGAGCTGTCGCTGTTCGACCCGGGCCCGCGCACCGCCACCGCCAGCGCGCTGACCGAGGTCAAGCTGCTGGGCCTGGGCCACGGCGACCTGCAGCCCTGGCTGCACGCCCGCCCCGAGGTCTCCATCGCGCTGCTGCGGGCCATCGCCCGCCGACTGCGCCGGACCAACGACGTGATGTCCGACCTGGTCTTCTCCGACGTGCCCGGCCGCGTCGCCAAGGCCCTGCTGGACCTCTCCCGCCGCTTCGGCGTGCAGTCCGAGGAGGGCATCCACGTCGCCCACGACCTCACCCAGGAGGAGCTGGCCCAGCTGGTCGGCGCCTCCCGCGAGACGGTCAACAAGGCGCTCGCCGACTTCGCCGGCCGTGGCTGGCTGAAGCTGGAGGCGCGCGCGGTGGTCCTGCTGGACGTCGAGCGGCTGTCGCGCCGCTCGCGCTGACACCGTACGAACGCTGAAGGGCCGGTCCGGGCGGACCGGCCCTTCGCCGTTCGCGGGCCTCAGCCCTGCTCGTTCGCGGTCAGCCCCGTGCGTTCGCGGGTCAGCCCCCGGCCGCTCGCGGGTCAGCCCTGGTCGGGGATGAGCCCGTGCTCCTCCAGGTACTCCAGCTGGGCCCGCACCGAGAGCTCGGCGGCAGGCCAGAGCGCCCGGTCCACGTCGGCGTAGACCCGGGCGACCACGTCGACGGCCGTCCGGCAGCCCGCCTCGACCGCGGTCTCCACCTGGGCGAGCCGGGTGGCCCGGTGGGCCAGGTAGTAGTCGACGGCGCCGAGCGCGTCCGCGAGCACCGGGCCGTGGCCGGGCAGCACGGTCCGCACGCCGTGGTGGGAGGCCATCGTGTGCAGGTGGCGCAGCGAGTCCAGGTAGTCGCCGAGCCGGCCGTCCGGGTGGGCGACCATCGTGGTGCCGCGGCCGAGCACGGTGTCGCCGGTGAGGATCGCGCCGTCGTCCGGCAGGTGGAAGGTCAGCGAGTCCGAGGTGTGGCCGGGGGTGGCGACCACCCGCAGGTCGAGGCCGCCGACGTCCAGGCGTTGACCTCCCACCAGGCCTTCGGAGCCCAGCCGGTGCGCCGGGTCCAGGGCCCGCACCTCGCTGCCGGTCAGCTCGGCGAAGCGGGCCGCGCCCTCGGAGTGGTCGGCGTGGCCGTGGGTGAGCAGGGTGAGCGCGATCCGCTGGCCCCGCTCCTCGGCGAGCTCGACCACCCGGTGCAGGTGGCCCTCGTGCAGCGGGCCCGGGTCGATCACCACCGCGAGGTCCGAACCGGGCTCGGCGAGCAGCCAGGTGTTGGTGCCGTCCAGCGTCATCGGCGACGGGTTCGGCGCCAGCACGCACAGCGCCCGAGGGGTGGCCTCGCCGCCGATCGCGGCGGCGGGGTCACCCGGCAGGAGTCCGCTCATGCGCCCGCCTCGCTCCGCTCGGCAGGCGCTTCGCGCAACGCGCACCTCTCGACGGTTCGCTCACTCCGCTCGCTCACCGGCCGCCCTCGCCGTCGCGATGCAGGACCCGCAGCGGCAGGGCCCGGACGAGGGCGCGCTGGGCGACCTCGACGAACGGGACCTGGCTGTCGCAGCCGGTGGAACGGGGGATCAGTCGGCGGGCGGGCAGCTCGGGGGCCGTCCGGCGAGCCACGTCGTTGTGGTTCATCGGGTGTCGGTCCTTTCTGGTCGGCATCTCTCGGTGTGGTCGGGAGTCCTCCTGCGAGGGCTCCTCGGGTGAGGAGTCCTCGGCTCAGGAATCCTCGGGGAACTCCCCGTCGATGGTCAGTTCGTCATACCCGGGCCAGCGGACCGTCATCCGGTTGCCCCGGACCTCGGCCCGGCCCAGCACCGGCTCCAGCACCCGGTCGGCGGCCGCGGCCACCGCCTCGGCGGCGGTCCGGACCGGCGACAGCTCGCGCAGCACCGTCACGGTCGGCGGCAGCATGCCGAACCGGCCGTCCTGGTGGCCCTTGACCGCCTCGGCCGGCGTCAGCCAGGCGACCCGGTCGGCCTCGCCGACCTCCAGGGCCGCGCGCTGGCCGGGCGGCAGGGCGGCGACGAAGAACCAGGTGTCGTAGCGCCGCTCCTCGAACTCCGGGGTGATCCAGCGGGCCCAGCCGCCCAGCAGGTCGCTGCGCAGCACCAGGCCGTGGTCACGGAGGAACTCGGCGAAGGACAGCTCGTGCGCCTCCAGCGCGGCCCGCTCGGCGGACCAGTCGCGCGGCTCGGCGACGCTGTCGGCGTCCGGGCCGGCCAGCAGCACGCCGGCCTCCTCGAAGGTCTCGCGCACCGCCGCGCAGACCACCGCCCGCGCCGTCCGGGCGTCCACCCCGAGCCGGTGCGCCCACTCCTCGGGCGTCGGGCCCGCCCAGCCCGTCTCGACCTCGGCGTCCCGCGGGTCCACCCCGCCGCCCGGGTAGGCGTACATCCCGGCCGCGAAGGCCATCGAGGTGCGGCGGCGCAGCAGGTAGGCCTCCGGCCCGGCGGCGGAGTCGCGCAGCAGCACGACCGTTGCGGCAGGCCTGGGCACCGGAGGGGTCAGTTCGCCGGAGTCGACCGCCCGGATCCGGGCGGGCCAGCCGGGCGGCATCGGGAGCGTCGTTGCTCGATGGTCCATGCCCGGATGCTAAGCGCACGAAGGCGGGGTTGGACAGGCCCGACCCCGCCTTCGCGATCACACTCAACCGGTCTTGACGCGCACCTGGAGCTCGACCTCGACCGGGGCGTCCAGCGGCAGGACCGCGACACCGACCGCGCTGCGGGCGTGCACACCGGCGTCGCCCAGCACCCGGCCGAGCAGCTCGCTGGCGCCGTTGACCACGGCGGGCTGGCCGGTGAAGTCGGGGGCGGAGGCGACGAAGCCGACGACCTTCACGACCCGCTCGACCCGGTCCAGGTCGCCGATCACCGACTTGACGGCGGCCAGGGCGTTCAGCGCGCAGATCTGCGCGAGCTCCTTGGCCTCCTCCGGGGACACCTCGGCGCCGACCTTGCCGGTGCTCGGCAGCTTGCCGCCGACGACCGGCAGCTGGCCGGAGGTGAACACGAACTCGCCCGACTGCAGGGCCGGCACGTACGCGGCGACCGGGGCGGCCACCGGCGGCAGGGTCAGGCCCAGCTCGGCGAGCTTCTCCTCGACCTTGCTCATGCGTTCTTCTCCCGCTTGAAGTAGGCCACCAGCTGCTCCGTGTTGGGGCCGGGCACGACCTGGACGAGCTCCCAGCCGTCCTCGCCGAAGTTGTCCAGGATCTGCTTGGTGGCGTGCACGAGCAGGGGCGCCGTCATGTATTCCCACTTGGTCATGGCCAGACTCTAGACGAGCCGTCCCGGCGATCGCCGCCGCACGGGGCCCGTCCGGTGGGCCGGGTCGGATCAGGCCGCGGTGTCGGGTGCGTGCATCGCAAGGCGGAGGTGGGGGCGCCTCCCGGCCGGAGGCCGGGGGAGCGTCGCGATCCCGGGCGGGCTCGCAGGACAGGTCCTGTCGGACGGCGTGTGAGGTGGGGCACAAAGGGGGCATGATTCGGTCCCGGCACCCCAGGTGCTCCGGGCATCGGGAGCGCTCCCTGGTTACCCTCGCGAGAGGGCACCCTCGTGAGGGGCGCCTCTGTCGGTAGGGGCACCCTCGTCTCAGGGGCATCCTCGGCGGAGGGGACGCCCGTAGGACGGAGACGGACGGAGACGGAGCGTGGCACGCACCCCCGGCCAGGCGGCCCGGCGCGACCCCGACTGGGAGGGTGTCCGGCTGCACGTGGTCAGCGGCAAGGGCGGCACCGGGAAGACCACGCTGGCCGCCGCGCTGGCGCTGGCGCTGGCCGCCGACGGCGGGCGCGTGCTGCTGATCGAGGTCGAGGGACGACAGGGCATCGCCGAGCTGTTCGGCATCGCCGCACTGCCGTACGAGGAGCGCCGGATCGCCTCGGTCGCCCGCCCCCAGCTCGGGCTGCCCGCCGGGGAGGGCGCGCCCGGCGAGGTCTTCGCGCTGGCCATCGACACCGAGCAGGCGCTGCTCGAGTACCTGGAGATGTTCTACAAGCTAGGCCGGGCCGGAAAGGCGCTGCAGAAGGTCGGCTTCGTCGACTTCGCCACCACCATCGCCCCCGGCGTGCGGGACGTGCTGCTCACCGGCAAGGCCTGCGAGGCGGCCCGCCGCAAGGGTCCGGACGGTCGGCGCCGGTACGACGCGGTGGTCATGGACGCCCCGCCGACCGGGCGGATCACCCGGTTCCTGAACGTCAACTCCGAGGTCGCCGGGCTGGCCCGGATCGGCCCGATACACACTCAGGCGCAGGCCGTGATGCGGGTGCTGAAGTCGCCGGAGACCGCGGTGCACCTGGTCACCCTGCTGGAGGAGATGCCGGTGCAGGAGACCGTCGACGGCATCGCGGAGCTGCGCGAGGCGAAGCTGCCGGTGGGCGGGGTGATGGTCAACATGGTCCGGCCGCCGGTGCTGGACGCGGCGGCGGTGGACGCGGTGGACGGGGACCACCGCGAGGAGGTGGCGCTGGCCCTCGGCGAGGCCGGGCTGGGCGGCCGCTCCCGCAAGCCGGAGACCGTCCGGGCCGCGGTGGAGCCGCTGCTCGACCCGCTGTTGGAGCAGGCCAGGGAGCACGCCGAGCGGGTCGAGCTGGAGCGCGAGCAACGCGCCGACCTGCAGCAGCTGCGGCTCCCGACGTACGAACTCCCGCTGCTCGGCGAGGGCGTGGACCTCGGCGGGCTGTACCGGCTGGCGGGCGAACTGAAGCGGCAGGGGGCGGCATGAGCGAGCGGAGCGAGCGAACCATCAAGCGGTGCGGCATGGGCGCAGCGCCTGCCGAGCGTAGCGAGGCGGGCGCATGAGCAACGGGGTACGGAGCACCGGAAGGCGGCTCGCGGTGGACGAGCTGATCGACAACCCGAAGACCAGGATCATCGTCTGCTGCGGCTCCGGCGGCGTCGGCAAGACCACCACCGCCGCGGCGATCGGCCTGCGGGCCGCCGAGCGCGGCCGCAAGGTCGTGGTGCTGACCATCGACCCGGCCCGGCGGCTGGCCCAGTCGATGGGCCTGACCGAGCTCGACAACACCCCGCGGGTGGTCAAGGGCGTCACCGCGATGGAGGGGGCGCCGCTCTGCGGGTCGGACGAGGGTGGTGGCGGGCGGCGGGCCGGAGAGCTCCAGGCCATGATGCTCGACATGAAGCGGACCTTCGACGAGGTCGTGCTGGCCCACGCCGAACCCGAACGGGCCCGGGCGATCATGGAGAACCCCTTCTACCAGTCCCTGTCGGCCGGCTTCGCGGGCACGCAGGAGTACATGGCGATGGAGAAGCTCGGGCAGCTGCGCGCCGCCGAGGAGTGGGACCTGATCGTCGTGGACACCCCGCCGTCCCGCTCGGCGCTGGACTTCCTGGACGCGCCCAACCGGCTCGGGTCCTTCCTGGACGGCCGGGTGATCCGGATCCTGACCGCGCCGGCCAAGGTCGGCGGCCGCAGCGCGATGAGGTTCCTCAACGCCGGAATGGGCCTGCTCACCGGGACCCTGGGCAAGATCTTCGGCGCCCAGCTGCTCACCGACGTACAGACCTTCGTCAGCGCCATGGACTCGATGTTCGGCGGCTTCCGCGAGCGCGCCGACCGCACCTACCAGCTACTCAAGGCGCCGGGCACGGCGTTCCTGGTCGTGGCCGCGCCGGAGCGGGACGCGCTGCGCGAGGCGGCGTACTTCGTGGACCGGCTCGCCGCGGACCGGATGCCGCTGGCCGGGCTGGTGCTCAACCGGGTGCACAGCACGGGGGCGCCGCAGCTCACCGCGGAGCGGGCGCTGGCGGCCGCCGAGGCCCTGGAGGAGAACGGTTCGGAGCACTCCTCTCCCGACGCGGAACTGCTCGCGGCCGGGTTGCTGCGGCTGCACGCCGAGCGGATGCTGATCATGGGGCGGGAGCGCCGCACCCGCGACCGCTTCGTGTCTGTGTACCCGGACGTGCCGATCGTGGAGGTCCCGGCGCTGCCGGGTGACGTGCACGACCTGGACGGACTGCGGGCCATCGGGGACCGGCTGAGCGGCGCGGCGTAGTCACCCCGGGGGTGCCCGGCGCGGTCCGGCCCGACTGCCGCCGGGCTCAGCCCGCCTGGGCGTAGTCCGTCAGTATCACGCCGGTCGCGAGGGACTCCTCGTACTCGGTGCGGGCCGTCTCCAGCAGCTTCCGCCACGAGATGACCGTCGGACGACGGCGCAGCAGCGCCCGCCGCTCGCGCTCCGTCATCCCGCCCCACACACCGAACTCCACCCGGTTGTCCAGCGCGTCCGCGAGGCATTCCGTGCGGACGGGGCAACCGCTGCACACCGCCTTCGCGCGGTTCTGTGCCGCCCCCTGGACGAACAGTTCGTCCGGATCACTCGTGCGGCAGGCGGCCTGCGCACTCCAGTCGTCAACCCAGCCCATCCCGGCGCCGTCCTCTCCCGTATTCGAGGCTCCCCCACGGCGGCAACGGCATATTCACCGTTGCCAGTTGAGGACGTTACGGAAGAACGACAGCTTGCAACAGCCCCTTCGGGCTCAATCTCGAATGACCCGATTGGACTATGGGTATCGGTCAGCTCACTCGTTGGAGTGATCGCAGGTCGCAAGCCTTGCCAAGTTCAGTGCCCGCACTCTCGCCACAGGCGTCGTCACGGAGCGCCACCATTCACTCGAGCGCGGCGGGCCCCAGCCGCCTCAAAATCCGGACGAGAACGGGCAATCCGGGCAAGTCTCCCCACCCACAAGAGTGAGTGATGCTGACGCACCGAAGCTGTCGCAAGCTTGTGACAAGCCTAGGCGAACACCTGCCCCTATGTGCGGGATTCGGGGACGTAGGGTTCTCCTCATGGCACCGAAGCGCCCACAGGCATCCCAGCCCCCAGGCAACACCGGAGCTCCGCGCCGCAAGCGCAGCGGATCACCGTTGGACCACGTCGGCAACGGCGTGAAGTTCCTGGGCGTCAGCGTGCTCTCCGGAGTCCTGTTGGCAGGCCTCGCTCTGCCCGCCGTCGGCGCCATGGGACTGACCGCCAAGGACACGGCGGAGAGCTTCCAGAACATCCCCGACGACTTCAAGACCCCGCCGCTGACCCAGGCGACGCAGATCTTCGACGCCAAGGGCGGCCTGATCGCCAAGGTCTACGAGCGCGACCGCACCGTCCTCACCGCCGACCAGATGTCGCCGTTCATGCGGCACGCCCAGGTCGACATCGAGGACGCCCGGTTCTACGAGCACGGCGCCGTCGACCTCAAGGGTGTCCTGCGCGCGGTCGGCAAGAACGCGGAGAGCGGCACCGCCGCCCAGGGCGCCTCCACGCTGACCCAGCAGTACGTGAAGAACGTCAACGTGGAGAAGGCCGGCGACGACCAGGCGGCCGTCCTGGAAGCCCAGCGCAAGACCCTGGGCCGCAAGATCCAGGAGCTCAAGGTCGCGATCAAGCTGGAGGAGGACCTGACCAAGGATCAGATCCTCACCAACTACCTCAACATCACCTTCTACGGCCACCAGGCCTACGGGGTCGAGGCCGCGTCCCAGCGCTACTTCAGCAAGAGCAACAAGGACCTGACCATCGCCGAGGCCGCCACGCTGGCGGGTCTGGTCCAGAACCCGTCGCAGTACGACCCGGTGCGTTACCCCGACAACGCGGTCAAGCGCCGCAACGTCGTCATCGACAAGATGGTGGAGAACAAGCACATCACCGCCGACCAGGCGAAGGAGGCGAAGGCCGCCCCGCTGGGCCTGAAGTACAAGGACCCGCAGAACGGCTGCATCACCGCCCAGGCCGGCATGGGCTTCTTCTGCGACTACGTCCGCCACGTGGTCAAGCAGGACCCGGCCTTCGGCAAGAACGCCGACGACCGCAAGAAGCTCTGGGACACCGGCGGTCTGAACATCTACACCACGCTGGACCCGGACAAGCAGGCCGCCGCCCAGAACGCCGTCACCAAGAACGTCAATGTGACCGACCAGGTGTCGGCCGCGGCGACCATGATGGAGCCCGGCACCGGCAAGATCCTGGCGATGGCCCAGACCCGCCCGTACGGCCTGGACCCGAACAAGAACCAGACCGTCGTCAACCTCAACGTCGACGCCTCGATGGGCGGCGGCAACGGCTTCCAGACCGGTTCGACCTTCAAGCCGATCCTCGCCGCGGCGGCGCTGGAGGCGGGCATGTCGAACACCCAGTCGTTCCCGTCCCAGAACAAGATCGACTACCCCCAGATGACCACCTGCGCGGGCACCTGGAAGAACACCGACAAGCCCAAGGCCACGGTGAAGAACGAGCAGGACAGCGAGGTCGGCCCGTACCAGCTCAAGGAGGCCATGGCCCGCTCGGTCAACACCTACTTCGTCCAGATGGAGCAGCAGGTCGGCCTCTGCGCGATGAAGCAGATGGCGAACAAGCTGGGCATCACCCAGTCCGCCAAGGGTGACCAGTTCCAGGAGGTGCCCTCGATGGTCCTGGGCACCATGGAACTCTCCCCGCTGACCATGGCGAACGTCTACGCGACCTTCGCCGCCCGCGGCAAGTACTGCACCCCGGTCGCGATCAACAAGATCACCACAGTGGACGGCAAGGACATCAAGGTCCCGCAGTCCCAGTGCAGCCAGGCCTTCTCCGAGCAGACCGCGGACTCGCTCAACACCGTCCTGCTCAACGTGACCGAGAAGGGCACCGCGGCCGCCCTCGGCCTGGACGACGGCCGCAAGATCGCCGGTAAGACCGGTACCACCGACGAGAAGAAGGCCGCCTGGTTCGACGGCTACACCCCGTCGCTGGCCACCGCGGTCTGGCTCGGCGGCCCCGCCGGCGGCGTCAAGATGAAGAACATCAACATCGGCGGCAAGCACTTCGACGACGTGTTCGGCGCCACCGGCCCCGGCCCGATCTGGCAGATGGCGATGAACCAGGCGCTCAAGGGCACCCCGCTGGAGCCGATCCAGACCACCGACATCCCGGACCCCCAGCCGGCCGCGCCCCCGGCGAACCCCACCCCGCCGGCCGACCCCAACGCCCAGCCGCAGCCGCCGGCCGGCAACCCGCCGCCGCCTCCGGCCAACCCGAACCCCGGTGGGGTGATAGGAGGAGGGTTCAACCTCCCGCCCGGCCTCATCGGCGGCGGCAACGGGAACGGGAACGGCGGCAAGCACGGTGGCGGCAACGGCTGACGGGCCGTCCGCGTGACCGCGCGGTGTAGTGACCGCACAACGGTGAAGGGGCGCCCTCCGGTAATCCGGGGGCGCCCCTTCGGCGTGTGTCGGGCCCGCTACGGCCGGCTCGTTCCGGGGCCCGCTACAGCTGGCCCGCTCCGGGGCCCGCTACAGCTCAGGCCAGGGCGGCCTTCACGGCGGCGGCGACCCGGCCGCCCTCGGCGAGGCCGTCCACCTTCGGCTTGACCAGCTTCATCACGGCACCCATCGCCTGCGGGCCGCTCGCCCCGCTCTCGGCCACGGCGGCGGCCACGATCGCGGCCAACTCCTCGTCGGAGAGCTGCTTGGGCAGGTACCCGGCCAGCACCTCGCCCTCGGCACGCTCGCGCTCGGCCTGCTCGGCCCGACCACCCTTGTCGAAGGCCTCGGCCGCCTCCCGTCGCTTCTTCGCCTCTCGGGTGATCACCTTCAGCACCTCGGCGTCGGACAGCTCGCGCTTCTCCTTGCCCGCCACCTCCTCGGCGGTGACGGCGGCCAGCGTGAGCCGGATGGTGGACGAGCGCAGCTCGTCCCGGTCCTTGATGGCAGCCGTGAGGTCCTCCTGCAGCTGCTCCTTGAGCGTGGTCATGGGCACGAGTCTCCCACCTGCGGCGTTCGGTCGCTTGCCATTAACCGGGACCTGCGTCGGGCCGGGGTCGGTCCGGCGTCCAGCCGGGGTCTGGCCGGGGTCTGGCCGGTTCCCGTCCGGAGTCCCGGAACACTCTGTAACCATTTATCCTGGTTACATGATCGATGGAGAGCAGGAGCCGACGACCGGCCTGGTCCTCACCACCCCCGGCGGCAGCCGCTTCCTCTTCGACCCCGGCGCCCTCTGCCTCGAACTGCTCCCCACCGGCGGCCCCGGCGACTACGCCCGGTACGAGGTGCTGCACCAGCCCTCCGACCTCGCCGACTGGCTCCCGCAGTCACGGCTACGGCTGCCCGCCGAGGCCGTACGGATCTCCGCCGACCAGCTCACTGCCGCCCGCACCCTCCGCAACGCCCTCTGGCGGCTGGCCACGGCCCGCGCCCACGGTGACGAGGCTGCCGCCGAGGACCTCGCCGTACTCAACACGGCCGCCGTCCACCCCCCGCTCGTCCCCCAGATCGCCCCGGACGGCACCCCGGCCGCCCCACTGCCCGCCGACGGGGCGCAGCTGGTCTCCACCCTCGCCCGGGACGCGATCGCCCTGCTCACCGGGCCGTACGCGGACCGGATCCGCGAGTGCGGGGCGCACAACTGCCAGCTGCTGTTCGTCGACACCTCGCGGCCCGGGCGGCGGCGCTGGTGCTCGATGGAGCGGTGCGGCAACCGGAACAAGGTCCGGGCCCTGCGGGCCCGGCGGGAGACCGGGGAACCGGCTCCCGTTCCGTCCCCGGGGCCGTCCACCGGTCCCGTTCCCGTACCGGGCCACCGGACGTTCACCAGCTGATCCACCGTCTGAGAGCATGGGCTGATGCGACCGCTGTACTCCGTTCCGCTCGGCGTTGCCGCCGCCGGCGCCGCCTGCCTCGCCTACTCCGTCGGGTACGAGGTACGTGCCTTCCGGCTCCGCCGGGTCGAGGTCCCCGTCCTACCCCACGGCGCCAAGCCCATCCGGGTCCTGCAGGTGTCCGACATCCACATGGTGAGCGGGCAGGGCAAGAAGCAGCGCTGGCTGAAGAGCCTGGCCGGCCTGCGCCCCGACCTGGTGGTCAACACCGGCGACAACCTCTCCGACCCGCTCGGCGTCCCGGCCACCCTCGACGCGCTCGGGCCGCTCATGGAGTTCCCCGGCGTCTACGTCTTCGGCTCCAACGACTACTACGGCCCGGCCCGCAAGAACCCGGCCCGCTACCTCCAGGCCATGCGCAGCGGCGCCCACGGCATGAACAACCCCGACGGCACCGCCCGCCGCGGCATCACGGGCGCCGTCCACAACCCGTGGGAGAAGCTCCGCGACGGCTTCGACGCGGCCGGCTGGCTCGACCTCACCAACACCCGCGGCCGCCTCACTGTCGGCGGCCTCGACCTGGAGTTCACCGGCCTCGACGACCCCCACATCCGTCGCGACCGCTACTCCGAGGTCGCCGGCGGCCCCTCCGCCGACGCCGACCTCTCCCTCGCTGTCGTCCACGCGCCCTACCTGCGCGTCCTCGACGCCTTCACCGCCGACCGCTACCCGCTGATCTTGGCCGGCCACACCCACGGGGGCCAGCTCTGCATCCCCTTCTACGGCGCCCTGGTCACCAACTGCGACCTCGACACCCGCCGGGTCAAGGGACTCTCCACCCACCAGGCCGGCGGCCACCGCTCCTACCTCCACGTCTCGGCCGGCTGCGGCACCAACCGCTACACCCCGGTCCGCTTCGCCTGCCCGCCCGAGGCCACCCTCCTCACCCTGACCCCGGCCCCCCGCTGACCAGCACCGGACGCCCGCACGAAACCGGATTTCGTGTCTCGGCGAGCGTCCGGTAGAGTTCTACTCGTTGCGACGGAGACAGAGCAACAAAACGCAAGACCGGGGTGTGGCGCAGCTTGGTAGCGCGCTTCGTTCGGGACGAAGAGGCCGTGGGTTCAAATCCCGCCACCCCGACCCAGTAACACCAGCTCAGAGCCGGTGTCCCGCAAGGGACACCGGCTCTGACTGTTTCTCCCGGCGCTCTCGGGAGAATCCTGGGAGAAAACCGCCGGGATTCCTTCTCCCGGGGGCTACTGCTGAGGCTTCCTCAGCAGGGCATCGAGAACCGCCACGGGCGAGCCGGGCGACATCCGCCGGCGGACTTCGAGTGACCCGAGCCACATCCGGGTCAGTCCCTCCATGAGGTCCCGGCGCATCTCCGGCGTGATGTGGGAGTACCGGGCCTGGACGGAGCCGTCCTCGTGCCCCATCCGCTCGTCCTTGAGCTTCACCGGCGTCCGCAGCTCGTCCATCATCGTCTTGTGCGAGTGCCGCAGCCCGTGCGGGGTGAGGCCGCGCGCAATCGGCAGCCAGCTGGCCTGGGCGCAGGCGGTGGCGCCTCGGCCGCGGGCCGGGATGCCAGGCCATGGGTCGGCCAGCAGCGGCACCGGGCGCGCCTCCTCCGGGGCCTTCTTCGGGTACCAGCCGGTGGCAGCCGGGTGGAACAGCCAGGTGGCGAACCCGCTCCTGGGCCAGTGCGCCGCGTTCTCCCCGGAGGCCTGCCACCGGATGTAGCCGAGATCGGCCATGGCCTTCTCCACCCTCGCCCGGGTGCCCTCGGCGACCGCCGCCGGGCGGTTCAGCACGTTGGACACGGTCCCGGTGGAAACGCCGGCGGCCCGGGCGACGTCGGTCAGCTTCGCGCCGGGTCGCTGGGCCGCGCTGTTGGCGGCACCGTGCCCGCTGAACAGATACCGCAGGTCATGGCACTCGCACGGCGCCTGCCTCGTCCGCGCCAGCTGCCCGGCGAGCAGGGCGGAGAGGAAGCCCGGGGAGTCGATCGTGCGGTAGGAGTCGTCCTTTGGCGGGCAGCGGTGCATCTCGCCGGAGTCCAGCTCGTACAGCTGGTGCTCCACCCGGACGGCGGCCGGGCGGACGAACTCCGCTTCGAGGCCGACGATTTCGCCCCATCGCATGCCGGTGTAGCCCTTGAGCACGACCGCGACGAACTCGTCATCACGGCCTGAGAGCAGCGCCGCCCGCTCGGCGATGAGCAGGACACCGAGCGCGTTCGTCACCACCTTCTCGGGGCCGCGGTTGCGCGAGCGGCCGGCTCGCTTGCCTCGGCCGCGCCGGCGGGCCGCCGGGTTGGAGTCCCGCAGCCCCTCGTCCACGGCGTCGCCGAGGATCAGGTGCAGGGTGCTCCGCCACGTCTTGATGCTGCTGGCGGCGTACCCGCGCTCGCGCTCCTTGCGCGCCCAGGCGTCGACGGCGCTCTTGCTGATCTCGCCGATCAGGGCATCCTCGAACTCGGGGAGCAAGTGCTCTTCGATGTGGCGGCGATAGTTCTGCATGGTGGAGGCAGCGAGGTCCTGCTCCTCGTACCAGTTGCTCGCGTACTCGCCGAAGGTCGTCCGCTCGGGCTCCGGAGCGGCGGGCGGCTGAGCGGCTTCCTTGGCGGCCTCCTCCTCTGCGATCCCGGCAGCCTTCTCGGCCGCGCGCTTGGTCTTGTAGCGGACTGCCTTCCCGTTGGCGTCCAGGACGGTCCCGTACTTGCCGGGCGCGATCTTGTACCGGGCGCGCCAGTAGTCGCCACGGTTCTCGCCGTATCCCAAAGTGGTCCCTCTACGACAGGGCCCCGCCCGGTGACGACACCGAGCGGGGCGGGTGGGGTGTGATCAGGCAGCGTCCTGCTGGTGGAGCACCGCCCGGCGCGGAATCCGCGCACGAAGTCGGGTGGTCGACCGACTCGGCTGCGGGTCGCGGGTCGGCTTCGTCGGGGCCGCAGCCGCGACGGCCCGGGCCTGAGACACGGCGACGATCGTCGGCCGCGCCTCGTACATGCGGACGATCTCGGCGACCTGCTCAGCCGTGAAGCGGTAGGCGCGCCCGGGCCTGGTGAAGGGGATGCGCCCGCGACGGGCCTGCTCCTTCACCCACCACTCGGACATGCCGAGGGCCTTGGCGACGTCCGCCGGGCGGAAGAGCGTCGGCAGTTCGCCCCGGTCCTTGAACATGGGGAACCTCCAGATCGACGATGGCGGGGCTTCGCCCCTTCCTTCTCTGGGATCCGCTACTGCCGCTACTGCCGCTACCTCCCTGGTCAGGGGCATGTTTTTGGTAGCGGATTGGGTAGCGGTAGCGGATTGGTGCCGCTCCCGCCGGGGCGGGTGGGAGCGGCGGGCGGCCTACGGTGCGGCGGCGGCCGGGGCGTCGGGTAGCGGATCCGTATCCGCTACCGGGAACAGGGCCCTGACCTGCGCGGTAGCGGCGGTAGCGGATTCCTCGGAGCGAGGCGGGCAGTACCGCAGCCACGCGTCGGACAGGTCCGAGGCGTAGTAGCCCTTGGCGCTGCTCTTGGGGCCGGTCTTGATGTTGCGCGGCTTGATCGGGTCGTTGTCGGCGGTGACGTAGTCGCCGAGCATCCTGGCGAGGGCGCGGGCGGTGATGGGCCTGCCGTCGAGGTCGGCCCACGGTGCGTCGTCCAGCTCGGCGAGCCTGCTCAGCAGTTCGGCGCTGAGCATCCGTTCGGCGCCGCCGAAGATGTCCCGCAGGTCGGTGAGGAGGCGGATGCCGACGCTGCCCTTGTCGTTGGCCTTGGAGGCGGTGACGAGCTGGACGCAGGCGGTGCGGGCGCGCTCGGGCCAGTGGCCGCCTGCGGCGTCGGCGACGGCGATCAGGGGCTCCCACACGTCGGCGGGGCGGTCGCTGATGCCCTCGGGCAGCTCCGGCCACACGTCGTGGAGCTGATCACGGACGCTGTCGGCCCAGGCGGCGAGGCGCTCGCGCAGGGCGTTGCCCTGGGGCTTGTGGACGCGCTCGCGGCACGGCTCCACGTCCTCGTTGGGTGCGCGGCGGCGCATCCGGATGATGACGGAGCGGCTCATGATGGTGTCGGGCCGGTCGCCGAGGCCGCCCATCGCGAGCGCGGCGTAGACGGGGAACGGCTGCACGGTCTGGCTGCCGCCGTCGCCGACGCAGCGCAGGACGACGCCGGAGCGGCGGTGCCCGCTGTTGATGAGGCCGCGCAGGTCCTCGTTCCCGGCGGCCTTGGGGCCGAAGACGGTGTCGATCTCGTCGAACAGCACGGTCGGGCGGGCGTCGGCGTCGGAGACGGTGCGGAACAACGCGGCCGGGCTGACCGGATCGCCAGCCCGCGCCCTGGAACAGTTACGCGCCCGCTTGTCTGGCGAGGACCACCGGGCAGATCAACTCTGACAGTTATTCAGACACAAGCCTCCGGCCGCACCGAAGACTGCCAGACCGGGACTTTCCTGGCCTACGCCTCCAACAGGGGACGGGCGTTGATCGACCGCGAGCTGTACCTGCCCGGCTCCTGGACCGAGTCGTATGGGCTTCGACTGGTTCGCGGTCAGCCGTTCGCGGAAGCCCCCGGGCTGGCACCGGGTTTGACGCAGGGGGCAACGACGGTGAGATACAGGGTGTCAGGCGCCGTGTCGGGATCGCCCACCACAACCGAGGCGGTGAACTTGTTCGCATCGTTGGACAGGTCCAGTCGCTGGTCGTCGCTGCGCTCGACGGAGAAGCCGTCCTGTTTCAGTCGCTGCCGAACCGCCTCGAAGACGCCGTGCACCTTTGGCCCAGGGATCCCGTGTAGGTCGTACGAGATGTACGGCATGTACGTCGGGGTCGAGCCGACCGGCCCGGCCTCGCACTCGTCCTTGTCCACCAGCGGCTCGGCGATCTTCACGGTGTCCTTGTCGGGGAGCACCGCCAGCGCGTCGGAGGCGTACGCCTTGACCTTCTCCCCGGCCTGTCCGAGGTTCATTGCCGGGGTGCTGCTTCCGCAGGCGGCGAGGGCGAGGAGGCCTGCGGGCAGCAGGCACAGCAGGGCCGCGCGCGCGGATCGTCCGTGCGGTACCGACTGAGAGGATCGGCTCATGTGACCGGCTTTCCTGCGATGACCTGGCCGAACGCCTTCCAGGACGGCGTCTTCTCAATCCAGTAGTGGTCGTGGTCGGTGTTCTGGGACGGCAGGTGCTGCGCGCCGAAGGCCGGGTTCATCGGGTTGCGGCCGAAGCGCAGATGGTCGTCGTCGCTGGCGGGGTTGTAGTTGTCGGGGTCGAGAGGGTCGGTCGTCCAGGTGTCGATCGAGTCACCGCTGCTTTTCACAGCGTAGACCTTGGACGGGTCCATCTTCGTGCCGTTCGCCAGGTCGACGTTGAGGTCGCCCGCCTTCTCGACTCCCACTCCGGGGCTTCCGGCGAAGATCACGCTGTCGACCGGAAGTCCCTTGTCGCGCATGGCGTAGCCGACGACCGTGCTGCCGTAGCTGTGCCCGATGATGGTGTTGTGGGAGGGCGTCCCTTGGTGGGTGGCGCGCAGGCCGGTCTGGAAGTTGTAGAGGTTCTTCTCCGCGTCCTTGGCGTACTTCTCGTCGGACGCGTCCGGCATCGGCTGCACGACACTGGGCATAGCCGACTGTGGTGCCGTGTAGTTCACGTAGGCGATCGTGGAGACCTTGCTACCGGGGCTCGCCAGGAGGGCGCTGCGGTACATCTCCTTCGCCTTGTCCATGGTGCCGCCCACGCCGGCGAGCTTGGACTCGGTGCCCGGGACAAAAGTGGCCACGTTGTCGGCCGTGTCCGGGTCGTTCAGCGCGAGGATCGCGCGGCCGTTCGGCGCCGCGGCGTCGAGTCCGAGCAGGAACGGCCGCGGGTCCTTCTCGGTGACGGGCATGTCCAGCCGGTCCTGGAGCGTCTTGAGGCCGTGCAACTTGCCGTTGAGGGCGTCGCGCTCAGCCTCCCAGATCACGTGGTCCGGATTCTGCGCGGTCCCGTACTGGGTTCCCACCACCTTGGGGGGCTCGGACTTCTCGAGGTCGCTGAGCTGCTTCTGGAGGTCTGTCTGGGCCTTGGTCAGGTTCAGGCGGTTCGCCTGGTCGCGGGTGGCGGCAGGGACGCCGTCGAGGTTGCCGATCCGGTCGGGGGCGTCGTGGATGAACTTCTGCCGCTCGGTGTCGGTGAGGCCGTCCCACCACTTCTTGACGCTGTTCGGGTCGGTTCCCGCGGCGGGTATCTGCTCGCGGGCGTTCTCGGCGGCCTGGTCCTTCGCCACCATGGCGGCGTCCAGGCCGAGGCCGTTGCTCGCGTTGCTCGCGAAGTGGTTCAGCCGCGCGCTGATCTCCTGGTCCGCGTGGTCGGCCTCGTTGAGCGCGGCGGCGATGCGGTTGCTGATGGCGATGGCGGTCGTCTCGGCGCCGGCGCCCGCGTAGTTCGCGGACGTCGGCTCCTTGTCCCAGGTGATACCGCCGTCGGGGGCGACGTCGAGTTTCGCGTTCTTGGCGTCGTCGAGGGCGTAGACCAAGTGGGACTGGGCCAGCGCGAATTGTTCGGCGGCCTTGGCAAGCGCCTTGCTGACGAAGTCGAGCTCACTGTGCGCGGACTGGAGTTCGGTGCCCAGGAACCGGATCCGGGCCTGGGCGTGGTCGGACGCGGTGCCGGTCCAGTGCGAGTTGGCCAGCCGGTCGGCGACCTCGTGCTGCCAGGACTCGATGTGCCGGCCGAACGCCGAGTAGAGCGCGTCGAAGGCGTTCTTCGCGATGGTGATGTTGATGATGTTGGCGTCGTACAGCGTCTTGATGTCCATCGGGCTACTCGGCCGCCTTCGCGCTCGAGGGCTTCACGGGGCCCGGGACGACGGTCGTACCGAAGGGGTCCGGCTCGTCCGGGACCGGGGCGGCCGGATTCCGCATGCTCGTGTGGATGTCCTTCTCTACCTGGCGGTAGTAGGCGGCCGTCGTCGCGAGCTTGGTACCGACGTCGCCCATGTCGCCCGCCAGCTTGTCCAGCAGCGTCTTCCAGTTGGCCCCGCAGTCGCGCACCGCCGCGGCCGTCAGCCACCCCTGCAGCGTGCCGGCGGCCTGGTTGCACGGCTCCGCGATCTTTTCGGTCTCACCCGGTATCAGACCCCCGACGTGCTGCGCGCTCTGCCCGCAGCCGTCCAGTTCGGCAGGGTTGACCTTGAATTGCAGGCTCGCATCAGGATCTGCCACGCTCTCTTCCCCCGTTGTCTCCGGACCCCGCATGCCCCCCGGCCCGAGATCGTTCGATGCCGATTTTAACGGATCTTTGATCACTTCAGAGCGGAACCGACCGGGTGGCGGACGGGCGGCCGGGATGCGGGCAGAACGAACGAGGCCCCCGACGTGATGAGAATCCGCGATTTTTCCCGCCCCTGCTCTCGGTTCCCCGGACCGTTCCCCGTTGAAGTGGGTGGCGACGTTAGCCAACCGCCGCCATCGACCGAAGCGGAGACGGTAGAGCTGGGGAGTGAGCAGGGAGTGGATCTTGAATCGGCAACCCCGCTCAACCGCGTGGGGCCAACGTCGACCAACGCCCTCACGTGGATGTTCAGGGCTTCCTCCTGAGTGCGGCCACACAGTGACCTCATTCGGGACGAAGAGGCCGTGGGTTCAAATCCCGCCACCCCGACCCAGTGCAGAGGCCCTGCCGGAGAAATCCGGCAGGGCCTCTGGCGTATTTGCCGGCGCGAAGTACAGCAACCGCTCTGCCCCTCCCCGACAGCCAGCAACGGCTACTGAAGAAGCGCCGGCGAGCCCGGGCGCTCCACTGACGTCGCGATGTGATTCAGGACACAGCCCAGTGCGGTGATCAGCACTTATCGGGGGTCGTCAGAAGGCTGCAGGCATGTGGGACGTGTTGCCGTGCCCCGTACCCCTGGCTTCTGCGGACCCGGCCGGACGGGCGCCCTGGCCATAAACCGGCCCGGCATCTCGGAGAGGGCGCCCGGGTCACCGGCCGGGAAGATCCGGGCCCATGGCTGCCCGGTCAGCCGCGAGGTCAGGGCCGGGTCGTGATCGAAGACGATCAGGAGGAACGCCGAACCGGGCGGCGTTCCATGACCGGCCCCGGTTCCTTGCCCGTGCCGGGCCTTCGGGTGACGAGGGCGGCTCACCGCCGACCGGCCGCCGTAAGGCGGGACGAGGGAGGAACTGGTCGATGTCGATCAGTTCCAGGCCGTCAGGCAGTAGGCACATCGCATCCCGCGGATCCCGTGCAGGCGTCCGACGGCGCCACCCGACGCCGGACGACCTGGAACTGGGCCGGCGAAGCCCTGCGGGGGGGCACCAGCTTGGTGGCCGCCCGCAAGGCTGTTCCATCGAAGTTCTCTCAGTTGGGGCTCTCAGGAAGAGCCCCTCATGCGAGCTCGTCCAGCTCGTCGGTGTCCGCTCAGGCGCCGGTCTGGCCGGTGAGGGCCTGTTCGGCCCAGTTGTTGTCGCCCTTGTAGTCGACGGTCTCGATGAGGTCGCGGTCGTTGGGCTTCTGGGTGAAGACGTGGATGCCACCGGTGGCGTCGACGGTCGCCGCGGCCGAACCGGTCATGGCGTAGGTGTAGTTGGCCCGGTTGTTCAGGATCTCCTCGCCCCAGTTGTTGTCAGCCTTGTAGTCGACCGTCTCGATCAGGTTCCCGTCGTTCGCCTTCCGGGTGAACACGTGGATCCCACCGCTGTTGTCGACCACCGCGGAAGGCGACCCGCCCATCGCGTAGGTGTAGTTCGCCCGGTAGTTGAGGATCTCCTCGCCCCAGTTGTTGTCAGCCTTGTAGTCGACCGTCTCGATCAGGCTGCCGTCGTCGGCCTTCCGGGTGAACACATGGATCCCACCGGTCTTGTCCACCACCGCCGCCGGGGAGTCACTCATCGCGTAGGTGTAGTTGGCCCGGTTGTTCAGGATCTCCTCGCCCCAGTTGTTGTCGCCCTTGTAGTCGACCGTCTCGATCAGGTTCCCGTCGTTCGCCTTCCGGGTGAACACGTGGATCCCACCGCTGTTGTCGACCACCGCGGAAGGCGACCCGCCCATCGCGTAGGTGTAGTTCGCCCGGTAGTTGAGGATCTCCTCGCCCCAGTTGTTGTCAGCCTTGTAGTCGACCGTCTCGATCAGGCTGCCGTCGTCGGCCTTCCGGGTGAACACATGGATCCCACCGGTCTTGTCCACCACCGCCGCCGGGGAGTCACTCATCGCGTAGGTGTAGTTGGCCCGGTTGTTCAGGATCTCCTCGCCCCAGTTGTTGTCGCCCTTGTAGTCGACCGTCTCGATCAGGTTCCCGTCGTTCGCCTTCCGGGTGAACACGTGGATCCCACCGCTGTTGTCGACCACCGCGGAAGGCGACCCGCCCATCGCGTAGGTGTAGTTCGCCCGGTTGTTCAGGATCTCCTCGCCCCAGTTGTTGTCGCCCTTGTAGTCCACGGTCTCGATCAGGCTGCCGTCGTTCGCCTTGCGGGTGAACACGTGGATCCCACCGGTCTTGTCCACCACCGCCGCCGGGGAGTCACTCATCGCATAGGTGTAGTTCGCCCGGTAGTTGAGGATCTCCTCGCCCCAGTTATTGTCGCCCTTGTAGTCGACCGTCTCGATCAGGCTGCCGTCGTCGGCCTTCCGGGTGAACACATGGATCCCACCGCTGTTGTCGACCACCGCAGCCGGAGCACCGGCCTGCGCATAGGTGAATCCGGCCTTGGTGTTCAGGTCCTGCGCGGCCCACTTACCGCCCTTGGGACGGTAGGAGTCGGTGAGGTGGCCATTGCCCTGGTTGATACGGAAGACATGGACCGTTCCGGCCTTGTCCGTGACCGACGACGTCGACATCATCGAATAGTTCTCGACACTCGCGGCAACGGCCGAGGAAGTGGTGGAGGCACTGCCACCCGCGTTGCTCGCAGTCGTGACAGCCGTGACCTGGTGGGTGCCGCCGGCCACGCTGGTGGTGTCCCAGACCACGACAGGGTTGCTACCCGTGTCGGACCCCACCGCCCGACCGTCCACGAAGAACTGCGTCGACAACGACGCCCCACCCGAACCCGACGCGGACGCCGACAGGAACACCGCCCCCGACTGATCCCCGACCAACTGACTCACACTCACCGAAGGCGCCGCCGGCGGGTCCGGGTACGGCTGGGACTTGTCGGTGTCCAGTCCAGTGCCCGGGGCGCAGCCCCAGGCACCTGCGCCCTGGTCCGCGAGGATCTTCTCGGCTATCAGGATCTGCTGCTGCTTGGTGGCCAGGTCGGGGCGGGACGCGTACGCGGTGCCGCCGTAGGACTGCCAGTTCTGCATGTTGATCTGCAGTCCGCCGTAGTAACCGTTGCCGGTGTTGATGCTCCAGTTGCCGGTGCTCTCGCACTGCGCGACCTTGTCCCAGGTCGCGACCGACGCGGCCATGGACGGGGTCGCCGCGGTCAGCGTGCCGATCGCGATGGTCGGCAGTGCTACGGCGATGCGCAGAAGCATCGACTTCCTGGTGGCCACGGTTGATCTCCTTGGGGGTGCAGCCGGGCAAGGGCAGCACCGGCGAGTGGGTTCAGGTGGTTGGGCAAAGGGAAGCCCCGGGCGGTGAGGTGGTGGCGGCGCCGCCCGGGGCTCTGATCAGTCCTGGATGCTTGCTGTTACAGGCCGGTCTGGCCGGTGAGGGCCTGTTCGGCCCAGTTGTTGTCGCCCTTGTAGTCGACGGTCTCGATGAGGTCGCGGTCGTTGGGCTTCTGGGTGAAGACGTGGATGCCACCGGTGGCGTCGACGGTGGCCGCGGCCGAACCGGTCATGGCGTAGGTGTAGTTGGCCCGGTTGTTCAGGATCTCCTCGCCCCAGTTGTTGTCAGCCTTGTAGTCGACCGTCTCGATCAGGTTCCCGTCGTTCGCCTTCCGGGTGAACACGTGGATCCCACCGCTGTTGTCGACCACCGCGGAAGGCGAC